>JAUILX010000224.1 GCA_030433395.1 Chlamydiia bacterium | reverse complement strand
TACAAGAGCGATCTGCAGATGTTCCTCGCTCTTCGGCCGCTTGAGTCTATTTCTGAAGATGATCTCATCCAATTTTTATTAAATAAGCGCAAAATCTATAGTCCAAGTTCTGTTGCACGCGCCTTTATCTCTATCCGCATGCTTTACCGTTTTTTGAGCAGGGAAGAGCTTGTCAAACGAGATATCACATCACTGATGAGCACTCCCAAACTCTGGCAGCTCATTCCTGAAATTCTTAACTTTGATGAGGTGAGCGCATTGTTAGCAGCTCCAGATCCTAAAACAGCCATCGGTCTGCGCGATCGTGCTATTTTAGAGGTTTTGTATGCTTGCGGAATTCGCGTTAGCGAAATTTGTGGCCTAGATGTAAAAGATATTGGTGACGATGCTATCCGTGTGCTTGGCAAGGGGAGTAAAGAGCGCATTGTGCCAATTGGCAAGCCAGCCTTAGAGGCTATTGATCAATATCTCTTAAAGGGGCGTGGTGATGGCGAAGGTGCGCTGTTTTTAACCCGTCAGAAAAAACGCATTGACCGCCATCAAGTTTGGCGCCGGATCAAGCATCATGCAATTGTTGCAAATATTACAAAAAGCATATCGCCACACTCATTGCGCCACTCTTTTGCAACGCATCTTTTAGAAGGGGGCGCTGATTTGCGCATCATTCAGGAGATGCTTGGGCACGCAAGTGTTGCAACAACTGATAGATACACGCACATCTGCGATAGTCATTTGCATTCAGCTTTCGATGCCTTCCACCCCAGACCTTAGATAGTTGATCCACAACTTGCGTTATCTAACTTTCAGCTGCAAAAGGCTTGAAGAGCGTGTACGTCATTTTTTACAAGAGCTTCAATTTCGCTTTGATCGTTGAATGAGTCATGTAACATTCTTCTTGAAAAATGCAAAAGGTGTATAAGGCTGTCTGCTGTTTTCTGGTCTATTTTGGGAGGTGGTTGAATTCGTAAAGCGGCTTGTGAACCTCTATACCGAATGGAATTCAAAAATCGGATTTTCGGCGGCGCCAAAGCACCGCAATTCGTCGATCTTAAGTGGCCTCATATTTTTAATATTAGGTTACTTAAGATCGGCAAATTTCGAAAGCTTT
>JAUILX010000223.1 GCA_030433395.1 Chlamydiia bacterium | reverse complement strand
GGAAACAATCTATCTGTTGATGGAATCAAAGAGTTGGTTAGAGGAATTTTTGAAGGGTCAAAGATGTCACAACTCTATATTGGGAATAACAGAATTCAAGATGAAGGCTTAGCAGTATTGTCGGGAGAGCTGAAGCAAAATCCGAATATTATTATCGTGGATGTGTCTGCAAATATGGTTACTGGAGAGGGGCTTTTAAGCTTTTTGGCTGAGTTAGAGCATAATGAAACCCTGAGCTCTGTAAACTTTAGAGGAAATCAAATCACTGAGGAAGAGGAGCCAAAAATTTTGGAGTGGGTAAAAAATCACCCTGCAATTGTGAAGTTCTCTTTTTCTGGTAGTTGGGATCAACGGATTTTAGACGCGTGTGCTCATAACCAGCAACGCGTCGACGCGTTAGTTAGGCTTTGCGACTTTGGTAACGGAGGCTACGTGCGTTTATTGACAGCGGGTGTGCCGCCGCATGTGAATAGTTCTGATGGTGTATCCGCACTTCATGTCGCAGCAAGACGCGGTGACGCTAAGTTAATGCAAGAGCTTCTCAAACATACTAAAATGCGCGTTCCTCTTACAAAAAAGAAGAATCAAACCCCTCTTGATATAGCAAAAGCTGGTGGTAACTTGGAGATCATCGAGTTGCTGGAAACAGCATCTGCTCCACCCGAAGCGCCGATCCCAGATGATTGGCGCTGCCCAATAGGTGGGCAGCTCATCGCAGACCCAGTCATTGCAGCTGATGAAATGACGTATGAAAGACAGCATATTGAAAGGTGGCTACAAGGAAACGATAAAAGCCCAGTAACAAACGAGCGGTTAAAGCATAAAGAGCTTATTGGCAATGCGACCATGAGAAAAGACATTGCAAGCTTTGTTGATCAAAATCCCCATTTAAGAGGGCTTGTGTACTTGCCCAAGTCGATTCAGCACCAGGTGTCTGATGCGATAGACAATAACGATACTAAGAGCTTAGAGCGACTCTTAAAAAGAGATGAACGTATTTTTACAATGAAAATTAAAGAAGAGCTGACTTTATTTGACATTGCTTGCGAAGCAGGTATTGAGATTCTTGCGCTTGTCTTGCAGGCCTATCCTGAACATTTAAAACCCAAAATAACTCAT
>JAUILX010000069.1 GCA_030433395.1 Chlamydiia bacterium | reverse complement strand
TTTGGCGATCTTTCTAGGAAAAACTGCTTGAGGATAGCGCGTTGGCTATCCACTGCGCAGATTTTTCTAAAAATTTCATCAAAAATATGCACCATTTCATAGATAGTTGATCCGCAACTCGCGTTAAATTAAGATTTTATAGATCCATTGAGCTCGACTGCGGCAAAGCGCATCAATGTATCATAGTGACTTTGATGGACTGAGGGTTTTTCCATCTCAGACGGCGCTTGGATAATTGAAGATTCAAGCTTTGGAGCTTCTACAGGTTCATGTTCGGCTTGAGAGAGTGCAGCGACTTGGGGAGCGGGCTCTTGAATGGGTTTTTCTTTGGAAAGTGATTCAAGCTTGGGAGTAGCTATTGGAGCAAGCTCGGGCTTGGTAGCCACTGGAGCAAGGGATGGCTCTTTTTCCTCTACAGGCTCAGGCGCGCGAGCGGCTTGTGTAATTACTACGGGCTCAAGAGGAACCTTATCCTCTAGTTGATTAAGACGCTCGATCAAGTTATCAAATGGGATGCGCTGTTTGATGCGGATGATAAAGAGTAAGGTCATTTCAAGATCGATCCGCTTAAATGGAGATGAAGGGATTTGCTGTAGCCATTGGACGAGATAGTCAAGGATATCAAGGCAGTGGTGATGTGTGTAGATGGTCAGGGCATTTTCATATCCAGTACGCTCATCGGATGGTAGGGCACCAAGCAGTCCGCGCTGCCCCAGGTGTAGACGGAGAATAAGGCGGTAGTGGTGGATCAGGTGGTCGAGAAAGTGTTTTAGGTCTTTGCCACTATCAAAAATGGTTTGTACTAGGTCGAAGGCTTTGGCAAGATTATGATCCTTAACAGCTGTATCGAGTTCAAAAAAAAGTGCACGAGGAGCGAGACCAAGCATATTTTGAACAAGTGTGTGTGTGATAGGGCCATTGTCAAAGCAGGTGATTTGATCAAAAAGCGATTCAGCGTCCCGCATCGAGCCGTCTGCTAACTGGGCAATAAGATCCAGCGCACTTGGCTCTGCTGTACGGTCAATATCTTCAGCGATGGATCGGAGCTTTAAAACAATTGAGTCTTGATTAAGTCTGCTTAAGTCAAACCGTTGACAGCGAGAAAGAATGGTTGGCAAGACCTTATGGGGTTCTGTTGTAGCAAAAAAGAATTTGACACGCGGAGGAGGCTCTTCAAGCGTTTTAAGCAGCGCATTAAAAGCCTCTTTTGTAAGCATGTGTACTTCGTCAATGATATAGATCTTCCATTTTGAGCCACTTGGCGCATATCCAACCGTTTCATTGATTTGGCGAATATCATCAATACCCCGATTAGAAGCGCCATCAATTTCAATCACATCAAGCGCATTGCCACTGTTGATCTCTTGGCAGGATCGGCATTGATTGCACGGCTCGACCTCAGAGCTTAAGTTTTCGCAGTTCAAAGCTTTAGCAAGTAGCCGGGCAAGAGTTGTTTTTCCCGTTCCGCGAATTCCAGAGAACAAATAGCTTTGTGCTACGCGTCCACTTTTCAGAGCATTCTTTAGAGTGGTGACAGCAGCATCTTGGTGGCAGACAGCTGCAAAGGTTTGTGGCCGATATTTGCGGGTGATTGGGACATATTTATTCATACACACAACTATGCATGATCATGATAGATTTGTGCAAGCTGAGCTGCTAAGTTGTTTTTCTTCTTTTGCATAAATTGCTAATAAGAGGTATGAAAAAAATAGTTAGAGGTATAGACTAGTTTTATGGCCGATCCACTCGATCAACATAAAGAAAAAGTTAGCCTAAAGGAAAAGCTCAAAACCACAGACTTTGGTTGGCGGCTTTTTATAGGGTTTGCTTTGGTTGTCGTTTTAACACTGTTTTTGCATTTTCGCGAAACACGGGTGGAGATTCTTGAGCTTGATACAGTTGCGAAAAAGTATGTAGTCGCACAGGTTGATTTTGAGTTCCCGGACGAAGAAGCAACAACGATCGACAGGCAAGATGCTGTGCGAGGTGTTGGCGCTATCTATAAAATCGATGAATCACAAATCGATAAACGCTTTGAAGATTTTACAAATAAAATTTCTAAGGGCAGTCAATGGTCTCGCGATCTTCCAGGCGTTGAGTTTGATGTTCTATATAATGCTTCACAAGATGTTGAAACAGCGCTTGAGCAAGCTCGATTTACAGATAATCGCACCTTGCAAAAAATCCGATCTCTGAAGCTTTCGTCTGCCCACTACTACCTCTATACACCTCGATCGACATCTCAGCCTGGACAACTGCCCCAGTCATTTTGGAGCAATTTGGAAGCTCAAGTGATGCAGATGTCTTCTTCCCCTCAAACGGAGGTTTCGTATGTGATTCGCCAACTACAAGTAGATCCTTGGCAGTTAAAAGAGGACATTGCCTCTCAAAGGCAACTGAGACAGGTTGTCGGGATGAGTGTGCCTGTCAAGTCGACAAAGGTCAGAGCCGGTAGTCGCATTATCGATCAAGGCGAAAAAGTTACGATGCGGCACATCTCCATGCTGCAAAGCATGAAAAAAGCAAAAGCAAAAGATAGCAACATTGGTGAGTTGCTGCCCCTTTTAGGTGATTTTATTTTTGCAGTTTTAGTCGTTGTTATGGGAGTGCTTTACTTCCGAATCTTTCACGCGGAAGTTTTTCGCTCACTGCAAAAGCTTGCTATTTTTGCAACAGTGTTTATTGTTACAATTGCCCTGTCAAAAGGTTGTGAGTACTTTTTGTTAGAGACATCTCACCACTTGATTGAAGTTGTGCGCTATCCTTTATTTGCTCCGTTTGCTGCGATATTAATTTGTATTCTTGTCGATGATGGAGTGGCACTTTTTACAGCTATTTTCTTAAGCGTTTTACTCACCTTAACCTTAGCTGTAGAGCAAAACCGTTTTCTCATCATGAACCTCATTACAGGAATCGCTGCCATTATTGCGACAAGGGGAGTGCGAAAACGTAAAGAAGTGTTTGTTGTTTGCGGAAAAGTTTGGCTATCCTGCCTGCCTATTTTGATCGCATTTAATTTTTCTAGAAATGCCTATTGGGATGTGCCTTTTGCCTCAGATGTGCTTAGCACCCTGTTTTTCATGTTGATGACCGCGATATTAGTCGTCGGATTCTTGCCGATTTTAGAATCTGTATTTCGAGTCATGACAGACATCACCTTGATGGAATTCATGGATCCAAATAATGAGTTGCTTCGCAAGTTGTCGATTGAGGCTCCTGGGACATATCAACACTCGCTGGTTGTTGGAAGTCTAGCAGAAAGAGCCGCTCAAGCAATTGGGGCCAACGGGCTTTTTTGTCGAGTAGCGAGCATGTATCATGATATTGGCAAGCTGTTTAATCCCCATTACTTTACTGAAAATCAGATGGGCGCTTTCAATATCCACCAGCTGCTCACTCCTGTTGAGTCTACGCAAGTGATTATGGCCCATGTTCCCGAAGGGGAGGCTCTTGCCAAAAAGTACACGCTGCCCAAAAGTTTCTCTAATATCATTCGCGAACATCACGGAACAACGCTTGTTTATTACTTTTATTCGAAAGAGGTCGAGCAAAAAGGTGGTGATGTGGATGCTGTTGATGAAAAGCAATTCCGCTACGGGGGACCCAAGCCGCGCACTAGGGAATCAGCTATCATTATGATTTCAGACAGCGTTGAGGCAGCGTCACGATCTTTAGATGAAGAAGTCAATGAAGAAATTCTAACAGAGCTTGTTAATCGCATTGTTGCTGACAAGGCAGAAGAGGGGCAGTTTGATGAGTGCCAGCTTACATTTGAAGAGCTAGGAATTGTCAAACGCACAGTACTAAAAGACCTCATATTGATGAAAATGATCAAGCGCCCCAAATTCCCCAAACCTAAATAACTTTTTGAATTTAGTAAACTCAATGATGCTATCTGCTGTATGGTAACGGTTAGATTTGGACATCTACAGACAAGGCTGCTCCAAATCTTGCATAGCCAGTTCCAAAGGCTATGAATGCACATAATTCTGCAATTTCCTTGTCGCTAAAATGTTGTTTTAACTTTTCTATATCTTCTTTAGAAATAGATAGATTTGTCTGGGCCATTTTTCTTGCAAAATCGACAGCTGTTTTTGTTTTAGAATCTTGAATGATTTGCGAAGGACATCCATGGGACATACATTGAGCGCAACCTATCTGGTACGCAATGGCTCGTCTTACTTCTTCTTGTAGAGCTGGATCAAAACTAGAAAATTCATAAAATGAGCCTAGCAGACGATCCCAATTATTGAGCACTTCAATGTTATGTCCTAAAAGTTTTTGTAAGGGGCTATCTCCATGAGCTGAATATTCTATGTGAGCCATTATCACTCCTTAATGTAGTTGAATGATTTGCTTAAATGATAAGTGATGAAACGATAAATAGTCAAAAAACAGCTGTAAATGATTAGTTTCATCGTCTTAACTAAATACGCACGTCACGCTCTTGGCTGACTTGCAAAGAGTTTAATTTTTTCTGAACATAGCCAGGATATGCCATTGCAATATCTCAGTATAAATTTGAGTATATCCCAATGCTTCTATTTCTTCTGTTAATTGCTCTGGTAGAAAAGCATAGTGTATTAATCCTTTTTCGGGGCCATCCTGAGGTACATAAGTTTGTTTATCTAAGAATCGTAGGGTGCAGGAAATTCCGCCGTGAGAATCTTCATATAAGCCATTTTCAAGATTTTTGAGATTCAATGAGTTAAAATTCGCTACTTTCATGATAAACAAGCCTCCATGTTTCAGGATCCGTGTAATCTCTACAAAAAGCTTCTTTATCTCTGGTAATATGTTATGATTCAAGGACTGGAATGCAATTACTGCATCTAATGACTCATTCTTAAATGGCAATGGTTGATACATATCTTGTTTATAGGTATGAACCGAGACTAAAGCTTCTTGTGCCTGTGCTTTTGTCTTTTCGATGCCTTCATTGGAGATTTCCAATGCATGCACGATCTTTCCTTGTTTTGCCAGGTCTACAGCGATAGTTCCATCACCAGAACCCAAGTCAAGGATAGATTTGACATGCTCTTGCTTGAAAAGCTCTAACATCTTTTGAGGGATTTCGGCTTTGAAATGCATATCTATGTTATCGCTTTTCCATACATCATCATATTGTTTCATAGATATCCAAATTCTTCCTTTTTATGAGAAAGAGTGTAGCATAAAAATATCAAAAAACAAGGATATTTTACTGCAGTTTCGTTCAGTCTAGCGCGTAATTGGGCTTTGCACAGCGGAGTTTTTCGGCGTGAATTTTCGGTTGTATATCGCTAAAAACAAAAGGCTTCAGTTGTGAAACTGAAGCCTTCATTTTGATTGGAGGTGGAGAGAGTCGAACTCTCGTCCAAAGTCAATTTCATATCAATGACTACATGCTTAGTTCCTTATTTGTTAAGGTTGACCTTGCCATAAGGAACCCTGCGAAGGGCCAACCTGCTCCTCAAATATCTCGATATGCCCGCTAGAAGAGCGCCTTCGGACTATCACACCAAGAAATATAACGATCGCATCAAAACCCCTGGTCCAGTTTTAAACGATCGGTTGCTAAAAGCTGTTAGGCTTAAGCAGCAAGAGCTAGAAGCTCTTCGTCAGAGTTATCAACAACTAGTGTTAAGAACTCATCTTCGCGCTTAGTATCTGCACTTATAGTTTACCAGATTTTTTAAGAGGCCAACTGGTGTCCTCTGCATGCCACGGGTATGTCCTTGCTCAGTCGAAACCAATGCACCCCCATCTGTCATTATACCATATTTGGTATTATTTTGCACGTTTGTAAGCCGTTAATAATAAGAGACTTGAGAAATATATTTCCTCTTGTGTTTCAGTGGCTTACAGACTCATTCGCTATGATAGCTGAAGATAGGGCAAATTACAACTAGTAATTGAAATCTTGAATTGTTAATCTGTTTTTCATGGATTTTGATGCATTATTTAAAGAAATGGAACTGGGCGAGTGTGACCATTTTGAGGCGAAATTAGCAAGAGAG
>JAUILX010000222.1 GCA_030433395.1 Chlamydiia bacterium | reverse complement strand
ATGGCCTTTTCCTATAACAACCTTTATCAGATTCCGGTTACAGGCCTAAGGTTTTTTACAGCTTATGGTCCTTGGGGCCGCCCAGATATGGCTTATTACTGCTTCGCTCAATCAATTTCTAAAGGTCTTCCTATCAAAGTATTCAATCATGGAAAAATGAAACGCGATTTTACTTACATCGATGACATCGTTGCAGGAATCAAGGCTGCTATTGATAACGAGGCTCCCTGTGAAATTTTCAATCTTGGAAACCACAAGCCTGAGCCTCTCATGAAGCTCATCAATTGCTTAGAAAATGCAATTGGGCAAAAAGCTCTTATCGACTTTCAGCCCATGCAAAAAGGTGAAGTTTTAACGACATTTGCAGATATCGATAAAAGTTCAAAAATGCTTGGCTTTACACCAAAAACATCCTTAGAAGCTGGCATTGAAAAATTTATCGAATGGTTTGCAACTTATGAGCTGGAGCCAGCATCTTCCATGCACCCGCTAAGATAATCAGCGTCCCTAAAATCATCACATTTGGCGCTCCCATAAATGCACAAAACAAACCACCCAACTGTGGAGCAATCAAGCCACGAATCCCAACCATTAAAATAGTTACCATTGTAAACGAGGAGCTATCTTCATTTTTAGCATATAACGGTCCAGACAGGTTCCAAAGCAAATGACTGCCAGCTTGAGCAACACCATAAATCAACAAGGCTCCGAAATAAAAGCCAAATGACATTTGCCCCATCAAGAGCGTAAACTGATAAAGGGCAAACCCAAGAGCTACAAATCCTAACAGCTTTGCCGAGTCAAATTTTGAAAGCGATCGCTGCCATATTCCTGTAGAAATCACAACACCTATACCCATCAAAATACTACGAGCAACGGTCACATTAGCATGAGAAGCACTTAAGACATCACTTGTAAAAATAGTGATTGCAGGAAGTGCAAACATTAACCCAAATCCGCTGATCATGAACCCTGTTTGAAAATGAGCAAAATCTGGCCTTTCCCTAAGCAACTTAAAAGCCTTCATCCAGGGACCAATAAGGCGCTCTTTTAGAGTCAACCACTGCTCAACTGGCTCAACATCCATTGGAGGCAAAGGAATTCTACTCTGTGCAAAAACACTG
>JAUILX010000068.1 GCA_030433395.1 Chlamydiia bacterium | reverse complement strand
GCAATGCTGGTACAGCTGCATAACACCCCATATGATAAGCATTAGTTACAACAGCATGAGGAGATTTTTCAGCCAGCACACGTTGCACACCACTTGGTGCAACATATCCAGTGCAAGAGACTTGAATAACATCCTCTGGAATCATTTTATCCATGTAAAGCCGCTTTACATATTCTGAAGTTTTTTCATCAAAAAACTTCATACGCGCGCCCATATCTTTTCCGTGCACCTCCATCTCATCCCAATTACGATGCTCGCAATCTTGATAAAATGTGTAGCGCTTTTGCACCTTCTTTTCACCAAGTCCTAGCTTTACAAACATTGCATGTACAGCCTCTTCATCCGCTCCGTGCAATCCATGGGCAGCAGAGAGCCATTTTAGAACATCAACTTGGGCTACACAGAACGGAGGGCGCTCAATCTGGAAATCAAAGATCCTTACCATAGCAGCGCAACCCCTGCAACGATCAAAGCTATGCCAAAAATTTTGCGTAGCAGCTTTACCGAGAGTTGATGCGTTAGATAAGCTCCAATCACAGCCGCAAACGGAGCAGAAAGAGAAATGATCAAAAAAGAAGGAAAATGGATATATCCAATGCAGTCTTCCAAATGAACACCCGAGGTCAGGCCCAGCACCAAATAGCTAACCGCTCCGAACACACAAACCAAAAAACTTGCACCAGCTGCAGTCCCAATGCTCTTGCGCATATCAAACCCTAAAAAGACCAGAAGGGGAGTGACCATTAAACCGCCTCCAATGCCCAGCATGGCAGAAAGTCCGCTGACCACCAGCATGCATCCGCTAAGAGTCCACCACGACGGGACGACCCCCTCATCCCTTGCCTTAACCGGCCACAAGAAATAAAGACCAACCAGGAGCTCAAACCCACCAAAAAAGCTTTGTAAAAACCCACTAGAGAGCAAATCAGCAATAAATGAGCCTAATCCAACACCCACAAGCAATCCAGGCAGCATTTTCCCAATCGCTTCCCAAATTATACCCCCACGCCTATGATGAGCAAGCATAGAGGCAAAGCTATTAAAACTCATTGCAGACAATGACGTGCCCACCGCCATATGCATTAAATACTCCTCTGACAGCCCCATCTCCTTGAAGATAAGCAACAAGCATGGAACAGTGACAATTCCTCCCGAGATGCCCAGCAGTCCAGACAACAATCCAGCGCCGAGACCCACGGCCACAAAACTGACAATCCAATACCATTCCATAGAGCCCCACAATAGCGCATATCCCCCTAAAAACAACACAATTTTTTCCTTAACTTTAAAAAAATAACTTCACTTGAGTGAAATGTATTTGTTTTATAGAATATAGCCTAAAGCACATAGGAACATACAAAATGTCAACATACATACAAGCTACCAAAGAAATTGCAATCAAGCAGTTTTCCACTATAAAGTCCTATGTAAAACAGCACCCTTTTTTAACAGCGATTCCGCTATTAATCCTCACGCTTGGAGCCCTTTACCGATTCAGTCATCAGACAACTAAAGATTCCTCCAATTCAAATAATGGCGGCAAACCTGCTGCTAGTGGGTCAGGAAATCCGGCTCCTTTAACAAGGCCAAGGCAAGGTGAGACTATTAATGCTCAAAACAATAGCAATACTAAACCTCTCTTTGGGACGTCCGAAACAAAACAAACTGCAGAGCCAGGAAAAGCCCCTTCTGAATCAGTCTTTGATGAGGAGCAACCACCAAGAGATCTGAGCCCTTTACCAAGGCAAGATGAGACTGTTGATGCTCAAAACAATAGCAATACTAAACCTCTCTTAGAGGCGTCTGAGGAAAAACAAGCTGAAGAGCCAAAAAAAGCCCCTTTTGAATCAGTCTCTGATGAGGAGCAACAACCAAGAGAACAGATCCCTTTAGCAAGGCAAGATGAGACTATTGATGCTCAAAACAATAGCAATAATGAATCTCTCTTTGGGGCGTCTGAAACAAAAGAATCTGAAAAGCCAGAAGACGATGGTTGTGCATTTACATTTGAGGCGCCTGAAGAAAAACAAACTGAAGAGCCAGAAGATGCCCCTTTTAGACAAGTCGCAGAAGAGAAGCAAGTATCAGCAGACCAGGCTCCTTTAGCAGGGCAAGATGGGACTGTTGATGCTCAAGATAAGAGCCAAATACTAGTCCTAAACCTGGCTCTTCAGAATGAGCAATCCAACCCAACCGCTGCTATCAAAGATCAGGTTCAAAAACTTAATGCAGGCTCTATTCTTGAACTTTATAACATGTGCCAAGATGCTCAAAGACAAAAACTCATAGGCACGTACCTATCCGCAGAGCAACTAGCCCATCTTGTCGACCAATTAGATGCCCATCTTGTCAACCAATTAGATGCAGAGCAACTATCCCATCTTGTCAACCAATTAAATGCAGGCTCTATTCTTGAATTTTATAATAAGTGCCTCGGTTCTCAAAGGAATAAGCTTATTGGCATACACTTGAGCCCGAAGCAACTAGCTCATCTTGCTACCCAATTACATAACAAACTCCATTTCTATCATCCATTTCGTCAGGTCCTAATCAGCACTGGTAAAGACGACAGATTAACTGATTTCTTCCAAGAATTTTCGAAGTCTGAGTTATTAACGATCAAAGAAAAACACGCGTTTTTCGAAGAAGTATGCCCAAGCTATAATGCAAATACAAAAGATCTGTATAAAAATTTAGAGCTAATACTTATCTCGTCAGCTCTTATTCAACACGATGAAAGCCAAGTCGCTAAGCTCTATCCTGCTAGAGCCATGACCGCATTGAAAACACTTAACCCTGAATCAATAAAAATAGACTTAACACCAGAACAGCATAAAGCTTTTGCAAAAGTAAATCTACCTACTCAAATAACGAATCGATACCAGCAGTTTAAGAACGCGCCTGAAGTTGCCAAGCCCCAAGCTGCACAAGGCGTTATACGGCTACTAACAACCCGAGATCTAATCAAAGCTACTTTTAACAAATATGAGGATCTTCGTCCTTATTTTGTCCGATTTCTTTCAGAGCAAAACCTTACTGAACTTTTAAATAATCCCGAATGCCTCCAACAAGCACAAAAAGCTATCAGTATTAATGGTTTTGCAGTTCTTAGAAAAAAAGATGCGCGTCTTTTACAGAATTAAGCTGTACTTTGTTGATACAGGCCTACTCTGCTATCTTTTAAGTATCAAATCACCGGACCAACTTATTGACAGTCCATTTTTAGGATCTATTTTTGAAAATATGTGCATGATGGAAACAGTTAAGCATCTAGAGTAGACCCTGTCATCTGATCAGATTTTTTTCTATCGCGATTCAGTAAAACAAGAAGTCGATTTGGTGATTAAAACAGCTACAGCGATACACGCCTATGAATTCAAACTCATCAAAACACCAAAGGAGACAATGTTAGGGGGGCTTAGAGCTTTTAAAGCGCATTATCCATCAGCAAAACTGCACCTTGTGTCGCTTTCTGAAAAGGGCATTTCAACATCTGATGTTTTGTCAATTCATTGGAGTCAGCTGATTAAATCATTTCCTTAAATAATCAATTCCGTAGCGGTGGATAAATTCATCATAGCTGCCGTTGTGGTCATTGACCCCTTCATGGGTAATGGCAATGATGCGCGTTGCAAAATGAGAAATAAAATAGCGGTCATGGCTTACAAGAATCACCGTACCAGCATACTTAACTAAAGCCTCAGTTAAGGCTTCAATCGATTCAAGATCAAGATGGTTTGTAGGCTCATCCATCACTAAGACGTTGGGATTTTTTAACATCATAACAGCCATGAGCAGGCGAGCCATTTCACCACCACTTAAGCTTAGTGTATTTTTATAGACATCATCTTGCTTGAAAAGCAAAGCTCCTAATACGCTACGCACTTTTTCATCAGAAATACCTTCACAAGCGTGGGATAACCAGTTAAAAACTGTGGTGCCTTCACCTAGCTGATCTCGATGTTCTTGAGCAAAATAGCAAACATGAGTGTTGTAGCCCCATTCAACCGTGCCATCGGTCGGAGAAATCAGCTCCATCAAGATCTTGACTAAAGTTGACTTTCCAATCCCGTTGGGGCCAACAATGGCAATTTTTTCACCACGCTCAATCCTTAAATCAACAGCTTGAAAAAGATCTTTTTTGCCATAGCTTTTGCTTAAATCTGCAGCCTTTAAAACGACTTGGCCAGAAGGGCGAGCTTGTCTAAAATCGATGCTAGGGCTTATCCGAGAAGTATTTTCTACATCGGGTAATTCAATCTTATCGATCATTTTTTGCTTAGACATTGCCTGGCGTGCTTTAGATGGCTTTGCCTTGAATCGGTCGACAAAGCGCTGCATTTCTGCAATTTTCCCTTCCAGTTGCTTAAACTCATGCTTTTTTTGCTCAATGACAAGCTCTTTATGGCTTAAAAACTTTTTGTAGTCCAAAGAGTAGTCGCGAATTTCGCCATAATCGATATCTAAAATCCTAGTAGCTAAGCTTTCCAAAAAATTGCGGTCATGCGAAACAAAAAGCACCAATCCTTGAAAGTCATACTTCAAATAATTCTCCAGCCAGCCAATCGATACAATATCCAAATAGTTAGTCGGCTCATCCAGCAATAAAATATCGGGCTGATCAAACAGGGCCCTTGCCAAAAGCACCCTGAGTTTATAGCCACCAGATAAAGTTTTAAGAGGGGAGTCATAGTCGCCTTGAACGCCCAAGCCTCCCAAAAACTTTTCAGCCAACGCATTGGCCTCATAACCACCAAGCATTCCAAACTTTTCTTCTAATTCAGCCAGCTCATAAGCTAGCTCATCAGTCCACTCATCGTGATCAAGCACTTTTTCTTTCTTTTGCAAGATACGCCACAGCTCTTCCTTGCCTTGCAGTACAACTTGCAAAATAGGGGTATCATCAAACAAATGTTGATCCTGCTTAAGCCAGCCAAGCGTTTTGCCTTTGGCCACATGGATATCGCCTAGGCTTGCTTCTTCTTCTCCAGCAATCATGCGCAACAGGGTAGACTTGCCTGTTCCATTGGCACCGACAATGCCATAGCGCTGCCCAAAATGAAGGTTTAAATTTGCCTGATCAAATAATAAACGGCCTCCGACTTGTTTGGAGACGTCAGCTAAAGTTACCATGTATTCCTTAATAATTAGCGGGATAAGAGTAACACAACCCAAAGCCTGAATCAAGACCTAAGCTTTATCAATTTTTTGTTAGCCAAAATCTAGCAAAAAAGGCAGCGTATAAAATAGCTGAGTCAATGAGGTGATTATGATTACGAAGCCTTGGACATTTTGCTCCTATAATTTAAAATCAGTGTATTATAATATGTTGTATTTTGCAACCAACTCACTGTGAGAAATATAGCATACACCAACGTCTGATAATTGATCTTATAAAGCATAGCCGGAGTGTCATTCTCGCACCAGAGCTCGAATCATTGCTAAATGCATCATGACTGCCGAGCTCAACAATAAAATGAAAGAATATTGGCCATTCCGCACTTTCAAACTGACTCACATTGACCCATTCATCTTCTTGTGCGTAACTAAAGCCTTGCGGAGTCACTGTCATAATTGATCTCCTTGTTTTCGAACGGCTTTTTCATACAGTGGGACCCAATAACCTAGTCGTAGCCAATCGCTGAGCTTTGGGTCGTGAGTTTTAAGCATGAACTGCATCAGCTCTTGGCGACACATTTTGGCGATCTCAGATTCTGGCGAAGAAGCCTGCGAGCTTTCCATATAAGCCCACTTGAGCAGCTTTTTGGCTTCATTATTATCACCCTGAGCTTGGTATGCTCTTGCTTTCTGAAGTAGATTTTGTATTTTGCTAGCTTGCTCAGAACTAAGCTTGAGAAGGGTAGGCTAAGACGTAGGCTCAGCTATATCTGGTGTGCTCAACTGGCTTAAAAGCTGTTTACCACCTTCTACCATTTGGTGAAGGCCAAAGTGTTGAGCGATTTCAACGGATTCTTGGATATACGGTTTGGCTTCAAATACTTTTCCTTGCTGAGCAAATATTAGCCCAATTGCAAACAAAGTTTTTGCCACC
>JAUILX010000067.1 GCA_030433395.1 Chlamydiia bacterium | reverse complement strand
CAGGAAGAGGCGCAAACGGGGATTTATGAGCAAAGAGGTAGCTGCTCATTAGGCGATTATGATATGACCCTTTTCACAGCCTCTCAAATAAAGATCCACGGGCATATTGAAGAGTTGCGTGAATATGGCATCAATGGTTGCATAGGATCTCAAAGCGAGCATTATTTGTATTTCTTCTTACGGGTTGCAACGCATACTCATCGTTTGGCTTTATTTGCGCTAACTTCCAATCGAGCCTGGCAGGTTGTTGACCAATTTTCGGACTATACCCTGCCTAATTGCTTAGCAAAGCGTTTGCTCAACCCATCAACCCTTTCGATCATCAAAGAAAAAGAATTGGTTGGATCTGTGTGGGCAGCAACAAAGTGGTTAAAGGAAGGGTATGATCCTGATGATCCAGACCATATTGAGCGTGTTTTTATTGGTTTTACAGCTTCCTTAAAAGTGTCTGCTTCGGTCTACCGTGTCCCATGTTTTTTAGTTGGTAAAGAGCCAAAGACATTGATGAAAAATCGCAAAGTGAGACTGGAAATCCAGCGCGGTGCAGTGAGATTTTGCAAGGGAATACGGCTCGGGGAATATCCAGATCTTTTCAATCATATTGTTTCTGTTTGTGAGGGTAGTACGCGTAGGATTGATGATGAGATGGATTGGCAAAGCCTTGGTAGAAAGGAAATTGATGATCCAAGGTTTGGTTTTTTAGATTATCTTGTACCTGTAGAGCAAGGTATTTGTCACACTTTAGATCTTTGCGGTGTCGCCGTGGAAAAAATCATCGAAGCGTTAGAAAGAGCAGATGAACCTGTTACGTTCATGCTCTGTCACAAGTATGGGTTTGATTATTATTTAGCTCCGCAGTATCGACTTGAATACAAAAAAGCCACAATTTGGGAGGGTGAAGATCGCTTATCTGAGGCTGAGCTTTTTCAGTACGTACGCAACTCAGTTCCAAGTTTATGTGATCCTAAGCGCTCTAAAAAAGTGCGCGCTCATGAATTGAAAAAATTAACGTTGGGATTTGTAAGAGAGGGGAAATGGATCTACGCTCCGCTTCAAGATTACTTTGAGGGCGAAGTGTATAAAAACAGCCAGACGTTTTTTAAAGTTTATGGCCTCTGGCATCAGGCAAACTACCATTATTTGGCCATCGTGAACCGAAAGGTGCAAGATTTGCTCAATTCTCATTTAATGAGAGAAAACCATCCCGGTAGTCTAACGCTTGGGTGGGATCGTAACAGATGGCAAGAGAGTGATTATAACTGTGCTTATCACGACGAGAATGAATTTCTAGTTGGTGATAAAATCATACCTCATGGCATTGAGCTTTTTGATTTGTTGCGCGACAACGGAAAAGAGCTGTTTTTATATCAAGTCAAAGAAGGATTTGGACAACACACACGTGATGCGTGCTCGCAGATATTAAACGCAGCAAAGTGCTTGAGTGCTGCTTTGAGTCAAGAGCAGGGTGACAATATCCTTGATGCATTTTGGAACTATATTTTTGAAAAGAATCAAAATGAATGTCAGATGGCACAGGTAAAGCTTGAGAATCGCACAAAAAGTGAATGGTTGGAGCTGTTTCTTAAAAAGGAGAGGCCTAAAATCCACTTTGTATATGCCGTTTTAGATCAGCACCAGCCTGAGCGTCTTTTACAAGATGCTATACACAACAAAGAAGCGTTTACTGAACAAGATTTTGTCATTGTAAGCTATGTGCCGAGCATTAGAAAAAAACTCATTCAAAAGCTTGAAGGATTTCGAGTTTTAAGAACAGGAGGTATTGTTGCTAAGGGATTTGAAAAGCAGCCATTTGACTCATTTAATGGCTTAGATTTTGAAGATCCGACTCTCAACGCCCAAAAGCCCATGATTTATAGGATACTTCGTTGTGGCGTTCCAGTTCTAAACTCAACCATTGCATCACTTGAATTGCTTCATGTCTCAAAAATGGTCAAATCACTTGGGTTTTCATTTGATATCTGCCAAATCAGGCGTGAGGGTAGAGGAGCTTTGCCTTTAAGTGATTTTTCACCAATGGATTATGGAAGCGATGACCAAGGTGTTGAGTATCAAAATTCTTTGGTTTTTGAGATTGCAAATTCATTACAACTTGGGCTAGAAAAGACATGGATAGGTGTTCATACCGAGCCAGATAATGCTTCTGCGCTGCATGCGCTTTTGGGTGAGAAAAATGATGATGATCGCTACATGGCCGTTCCATCGGGGTTGCGTGCTCGCAGGGGGCTGTATGGCCACTTGTCAGATCCAAAAAAACAGCAATTATGGAACAGTGATTTTGAACTAGAGATGAAAGCTCTTGTTATCGAGCTTTTTCGTAACCAGCTAAATGGTGTGTTGTTTTTTGGAGATGAACTCGATGGTGAGGTGGATGAGTTGTGGTCTTTAGGAAAAAAGCTGCTTATGCTCGATCGCAGTAAAAAGCCGCAGAAGCTTTTGAGCTATTTAGGGTCTATTCTTCCGTTCAAGGGAACGCAGGAGGAGCTGCTTGCTCATTTATTGCTAGATGCAGGGAAGCGAGATCTTTTGTATTTGATTGGGAGTATTAATTTTACTGAGATGAAAGGCATATTTAAAGGATCTTCAGATATACGCTACTATACTCATATAAATAAGATGCATACAAAAATGAGCGGTATTTTTAGAAAGGTAAAGCAATCTAAATCGTTTAAAAAGAGATTTTTGGAGTTAGTGCTTAATGAGGAGTATCACATTTCCGACAATGCTCTGTCTATGGCAGCGAAATTAATGGCTCGTATGCCGGTCATTCTAGTCAAATACCAAGACGGTAAATATAGTGGCCAGCATCTCAATGATAAGCGCGAGGCAGATCCCATTGTCATTTACACGAATGGAGCTCACTACGAAAGATGTGAAGCAATTGATTGAATTAAAATCTAACTAGGAGTACTTAAAAAGAAAAGGAGAGATCAATGACAAAAAAATACTGGCGGATACTAGGTTTCGTTATTTTAGCTTTGGGAACAATTACGCTTCTCTTTACCGTGCAAGCATCACATAAGATCTTAGAAGAGATCCATGAAAGGGTTATGGGGCATGAAACAAGTTCTTATCGCTGGCACATGGTAGCTGGCATCATTTTTGTGATTGCCGGACTGCTATGCGTGCTGTTTCCTTTCAAGAAGAACAAAAAATAGTTACTTTTTGTGCCAAAGGTCGTCGCTTCCTTTTTTATAGGATTGCTTGACTGCATTCCAGGCAACACGATGAGAGATTTCTTCACGCTCAGACTCTTTATAGTTATTCCACGCGCTATTGAACGCTTCTTTGTAAATTTCTTGCGCATGTTTGGGCAGAACATGGCGCACGCCTTTTGGCAATTTTGCAATAGATTTGTATGGCATGATTGACACCTCCCTTCACTTTATAGTAATACAAGGGGATGGAAGATAAAAGTAAGTTTTTTCTTTATGGCTATCATTTAGGCAAGCAGGCTATCGATTATGAAGCATATATGAAGATGGACTCTAGCCATCTTGCCTGGGCGCATTTTTCAATGGAACATCCCAGTACGGAAAAGTATTTGCGAGAAAATAGCAATATCGACCCTTACATCCTTGATGCAATGCTCAGCCCCGAAACACGCCCGCGTTATTTACAATCTAATGATAGTGGTAGCTTGATTATTGTCAGAGCGATTAACCAAAGCACTGACTATGACTTTGAAGATATGGTTTCGGTTCGTATTTGGGTCGATGCAAAGCGTGTGATTACGGTTGTAAAAAAGCGTCTTGCCTCAGCTGATGAGTTGTTTAATCAACTTCAACAAGGAGCAGGACCCAAAACTACGGCAGAGGTGGTCACGGCTTTGCTAAAGCGGATTTTATCTCATGTTGAACCTGTCATCGGAGCTCTTGATGAGCGCACCGAAGACTGGGAAGAGGATGTTGTTAAAGGCAACATCGACTGCTTTTTTGAAGCTCTTTCAGATATGAAAAGAAAAGTGCTAGTGATTAGAAAACATATTGCTCCTGAGCGTGATGTGCTTATGCAGTTGATGCATGCAAAAATGCCATTTTTTATCAAAACCGATTTGAGGCAGCTTGCGGAGTCGCACGAACGCGTCCAGCTCTATGTCGAAGATTTGGATGTTATCAAAGACCGCATTAGCAATATTACCGACGAGCTAAGAGGGAAAATTGCCTCCCATACTAATCGTGCAATGTACATGTTTTCTTTAGTAGCCGTTATCTTTTTGCCTTTGACGTTTTTAACAGGGCTTTTTGGAATCAATGTCGGAGGAATTCCCGGATCGGAAAGTAGCGCAGCTTTTCCCATTTTCAGTGGAATTATGCTCAGTATCGCTTTTGGTCTTGTCTGGTTCTTTCGTAAAATCAAGTGGTTTTAGAGAGTAAGAAATAAGCGCGTGAGCGCTGTAGTGGCAACGGGCTGCTCTGTCGGAGCGTTGTGTCCACAGTCTTCAATAATGGCTAATTGCGCGTTTGGGATTTTCTCAGCTATAAATTGATGCTGCTTTAATGAAAAGAGGGGATCTTGCCTTCCGTGGATGACTAGAGTGGGGGCTTTGATTTGGGGTAGGATGTGATCCAAATCTCCAGCTTTTGTGAGCGCTTGAAAAAAGCGCAAGTAAGTTTCGGGGCTTTTTTCTAAGAGCATTTCATAGGTCTGATCGATGAGTGCAGTATCAGAGGCTCTATCTGGGTGCATTAACAATGGAATTTGGGATTTTAGCATCGCCTCTAAGCCGACAGAGTCTAAGGCATCGATTGCCATCTGGTATTGCTTGCGAAATTGATCGGTAGTTTGTGCCCATGAATTCATCACAATGAGCTTTGAGGTGTTTGATTTTGCAGCAGCAAGCATTGCTAGATGGCCGCCGAGGGAGTGGCCCACTAAGATGCACCCACTGGGTAGCTGGGAAACAAGAGCCTCAACCATTGCATCAATAGAATCGTAGGCGTCATAATCAAACATGCTGACTTGTGCCAGCTCTTCGAGATAAGAAATTTGATGTGTGAAGGCCTTTTCATTCTCTCCGAGGCCCGGAACAATTATTAACTCCATAATTTTTTATTTACCATTCTTGTTTAATTATGGTATAGGTTTAATTATGTTTAAATCGCATCCAGTTCGATCAATTAGCATCTATATAGTTGCGACTCTGTTTCTTGTTTATGAAATGGCTTTGCAAGTTTCTCCATCCGTAATGACGGAAAACTTGATGTCAGCCTTTTCCATTGGCGCAGGTAAGCTTGGGCTCATGGCAAGTTTTTACTACTATAGCTACGCAATTATGCAAGTTCCAGCCGGTCTTTTACATGATCGCTTTGGTCCTAGGCGCCTGATAGCCTTTTCAGCCCTCCTTTGCGCTATTGGTGCTTTTTTCTTCGGCAGCACAACAGCCTTTGCTCCAGCTGCTATGGGCCGCTTTCTTATGGGAATTGGATCAGCCTTTGCCTTCATTGGGGTGCTCGTTGTTGCAGCGCGCTGGTTTGACAGACGCTATTTCGCTTTGCTTGTAGGTATTGGGCAATTCTTAGCAGCCATTGGAGCATTGGGTGGCGAGCTGCCGCTTGCCTATGCCGTAGATCACCTTGGATGGCGTGCCTCAATGCTTTTACTTGCCTTGATTGGAGGCGTTGTTGCTCTGCTTGCCATTTTTGTGATCCGCAACTACCCACCAGGGGTTGTGCCTCACCATAAACGCGAAGATGGCTTGCGTCTCATTGAAAAAATTAAAGAGATTCTCACGCATAAGCAAACTTATGCTATTGGTGCTTACGCTTTTTGTGCCTGGGGGCCTGTTCTTGCAATTGCGGCTCTTTGGGGCGTTCCTTTTCTAATAGCTTTGCATGGCATTGAGAACACACAAGCAGCTTTTGCAATTAGCATGCTTTGGATTGGAGTGGCAATATCATCACCTTTTTGGGGGTGGGTTTCTGATCATTTGGGCCGGCGCAATTTGCCCTTGCAAATTTGCAGCGTTATCGGTTTAGTTACGTCTATTTTGCTCATCTATGTTCCCAGTGTACCTTTTTGGGGGACTTGCGTGGTGCTTTT
>JAUILX010000066.1 GCA_030433395.1 Chlamydiia bacterium | reverse complement strand
TTTTGACGAGCTCCCCTAGGCTCTCTAAGGTTAGCTGCTTGCCATTGATGTGGCTTGGTATCAGGGTTAGCATATGGGTTTCATATACCTTTTTGTCGAGCCATATGGGGCAGGGGCTGTTTAGGATTTGGTTGATATTGTTTGGCAATGGCGGCTCTACGCCGATGTCTCCGAAGTATTTTGCCCATTTAGCTTTTCCAAAGGCCATTGCGGGGACTGCTAGCCTTTTTGGTGCTTCTGGCCTTTCAACTTTGCTTAATGATTGGGGCTGTTGGCTGGAGCTGGTAAAGGCTTGGCTAAGTGCTGTTAGCTGTTGGTTGGAAAGTCCAAAACGTTGGTTGGTCTCTTGGAAGAAGAGCGGAATAGGTTCTTGGCGGCCGGCTCTGGTGGGCGCAAGTTTGGTGGCAAGCTCTAGGCGCTGGATGAGCTGGTCTGGGGTGAGGAGGGTGAAGGTTTTTTCTCTGAGTTGTTCTACGTTGGCTTTTCCGGGGGCTAGGTTTTGGTGGTTGTAAGCGTGACCAAAGCGTAGGCGATCGCTTTCAAAGAGGGTAACGGTGTAGGTTTTGTCTGCAAGGGTGGTTGTTTGGATAGCGTTGGGATCTGCTTGGGTGAGTTTGTTTTTTAGGGTTTGATAGGCTGGGTAGGCTGAGATGTCTTTGAGGCGTTGGCCTAGGGCACATGAGAGGGTGGTGATGGAAAAGTGGAGGAGGCCGGCTTGTTGCCATAGGGTGGGGTTTTTGTTGCGGAGGGCTTGGGCTTGCTGGTTTAGGATGGCAAACTCTGATAGGTATTGGTCGATGTCTTCTGTGGCTCTGAGTTGGTCTTTGACGGTGTCTTCTATGCCTTCGGTGATACGGGCGATTTTGTGGATGGGTAGGTTGCTGAGCTCTTGTGGATCGAGGGTGGCTTGGCCGGTGTTTTTGAGGTTTTGGATGGCTCGAGAAAGGGGCTGAAGGGCTTTGGCTGTGTTGATGAGGGCTAGGGTGCAGCCGCTGAATTTGAAGAGGTGATGCATGAGCTGGCCGCGGTATTCGTAGGCGGTGGGTCTTTCAAAGGGGCTTTGTTCGTCGGTAAAGAGCTGGGGAAGTTGTTTTTGGTTGGAGGCGATGCCAAGGAGATGAAAGATGCGCATGAGCAGTCCTGCGCTGGCGTAGTGGAGGATGAGGGTGTGTTGGGGATTTTGTCCGAGTTTCAGCTCGCCGTTTTGGAAGAGGCGCAGAAGGGTGTCTAGATCTTGGAAGTGTTGGTTGAGGAGCTCGATGAGGTCGCTTTGACGGATATTTTGAGGTGTGGCTGGTTGAACGGGTTTGCCGGCTTGGGCGCGTTTTGGTTTGGGGTATGCGGCAGGTGTGGCTAGGATGGTAGAGAGTTTTTGGTGCAGGTTGTTGATGTCTTGTTTGACGAGTTGACAGTTTTGGGGATCTAGGTGATTGGTGATTTTTTCTAGGGTTTGCAAGGTGGCGATCTGCATGGACACGAGCTGGTCGACTTGTTTTTGTAGGGGTGTGAGGTGGGGGTGGACTCGGAGTTTGTTTTTTTGGAAGGCTATGTGGTTTGCAAGGTGGGGTTTGTTTGCGAGAGTGGCATACTCTATGGGGCTTTGGTCGGCTGTGTTAGGCTGTTTGGGATCGGCACCGTTTTGTAATAGGATGCTGATGAGGGCTTTGCTATCGGCATCGATGGCTAGGTGAAGGAGGCTTTGGCCGGCTGCGTTAGCCTGGCCGGGGTCTGCTCCTAGTTTAAGCAGAGCTTTGGCGTAGTCGATGGATTTGTGGCTAATGGCTGATTCTAGACGGGTATTGAGTGAAGTGGTGCTGCTGTAGGCGGCAAGCAGGGCTTGTAGTCCTTGGTGACCGAGGGCTTTGGAGATTTTAGCACATAATATGTCTGTAAGTGGGGGTTTTTGGGTTTGGGGATATAGGGCTAGGATAGCTTTGACGGTATCGGGGGTGGTCTGAAAGCTAAGCTCTAGTAGGCTTTGGTTGTTTTCAAATTTGTGCTGAAATAGTCGGGGCTCTTTTTGTAAAAGGGTTTTGGTTTTTGCGACGTCTTGGGCAATGACGGCTGCTTGGCAGTCTTGCACAAGCGATGTAGGTAGATAGAGTTCATTATCAGCTGTTTTCATCTTTTTACGAAAGTTTTCTATGGTGCGTTTTAAGGCTCGGTTAGGTGTCAGCATTTTATGACCAAGGATGTCTCCGTGCAACGGACTGTTTTCATTGGAGGCTAAATGACGTTCGATCGCCTCTCGCTCATAGGTCTCTCCGTCTGCTGCCATCACAGGATCATACATGAGCTGGTGAGTGATGGGGCAAATGTACTCATCGGGAATTTCAACTGCTTCTTGTTTTTCACCTGCGCCTCCTAAGCCTTTTGCTAATATGGTTAGCTGGTTACCGTTTAGGATCAGGTGGCTTTTTTTCAAAGCGGTAAAGCAGCGCTTTCTGTCAGCAACTTGCGTTGGACCATCGATTCTTAGTGCATTTTGCCCAAGCACATCGTAGGCTTTGAGGTGGGTTCCTTCGACTGTAAACTCAACTGGTTTTTGTTGGACTTTTAGTGTTATTTTTGGCTGTCTTGACATAAGACGCTCCTAGTTTTTGCACAGCATTGTTTGATAGTGCTGGTATTTTGGTCAAGACTTTTTTTGCTAACGTCTGTAACGGTGTTTTGCCGTAACAATGCTTCCCAGTTTGCTTCGTTCACCATTATGCTCTAAGAACCTGTTTAAATCTCTTAAAAGCCCGACTTAGCTATCTATTTTGCCAGAGGGGGTGAGCGAAGGGGTCAAGATACAAGCTGAGTGACGAGCTAAGGTGGATCCACCTTTGCGAGGAGAGAAGCATCGATTTTTATTGGAGGTCTATTTTTAGTGCGCTATGGCTCCAACTTTTTAGACCAAAGAAATAGACTGTTTAATCTTACTCCAAAATGTTTTGCTGCTTGGGCAAAGCTCAGCTCTTCTCCAATTCGAATTGGAAGCACTTTTTTTGAAAATCTAACTGCAATTCTGCGTTTGAGTAAAAACTAGTTGCAATTTGGACTAATATCGCTTGCGAGGCTTAAGCTCGCCATTGCGATAAAGAGAGCTAAAGGCAGTTTTGCCGATAATGAGGTGATCGTCTAAGGGGATGGCTATGGCATTTGCAGCCTGTGCAATTCTTTGCGTGAAGGCCAAATCTTGACTTGAGGGCGTCACATCGCCTGTGGGATGATTATGACAAAGGATAAAACTCACAGCTCTGCGGCGAGCAAGGAGTGTGATGAGCTCGCGAGGATGAAGACCTACGCGGTTGATCGTGCCAATAGCTATCACCTCATTGTGATAGGCTTGCCCACGTGAATCTCGCAAGATAATAACAAGCTGCTCTGTTTGGGCACTTGCAAATTGGGACGCGATGTAGCGGTAAGCATCTTCTGGAGAATAGAGCGGATAGCGCCAGGTAAATTCAGGGGCCTTTGCTCTTTGAGCTAGGGCAAAACTAGCGCGAAGTTGAATGGCTTTAGCAGTGCCAATCCCTTTAATTTCACAAAGCTCATCCATCGTGGCATCCATGAGCGCTTGCAAAGAACCAAAATGGGCCAGCATCTCTTGAGTGAGCTGGAGCACTGATTTACCACGAGTGCCCTGGCCAAGAATGATTGCTAATAGTTCAGCATCTGAAAGTGCTTGAGGACCGCAAGTAGCAAGCCTTTCGCGCGGCCGCTCACTTTGCGGCATGTCAGCTATCATACAATAAACTCCTTAACCTTGTGCTCAAGGCGTTTTGGAATATCAACAGTCATGATGATGTCATTTTCTTGATAATCGTGATCAATCACGCGCCCTTCTTTCATCAGCTCACTGACAAGCGGATAATGGCTTTGCGGAATTTTAAGATGATAAACACGGCGCAGTGTTTTAAGAGTGTCGATCATCATATCCATCAGCTCAACTAATCCCTCGCCTGTTTGAGCAGAAATAGTGGTAGTCTGCGGGTATTTGACTTTGAAGCGATACACCATGGATTGATCCTCGCATTGATCAATTTTATTTAAAACAGTGATCACCGGCTTATGCTCAATACCTAGCTCGTGAAGCACTTCAAGCGTGCTTTCAGCCTGCTCTAGAGCCTTGGGATGAGAAACGTCGACAACGTGCAGAAGAATATCTGTGAAAAGAGACTCTTCCAATGTGCTTTTGAAGGCAGCAATCAATGTGGTAGGCGTTTTACGAATGAATCCAACGGTATCAATGACCAAAATCTCTTGGTGGTTGGGCAGGTGCATACGGCGCGTTGTTGTATCAAGGGTTGCAAAGAGCTTGTTTTCTGCTAACACTCCTGCTGAGGTAAAACGATTGAGAAGAGTTGACTTGCCAGCATTGGTGTATCCAACAATGGCAAAAGTTGGAATGCCGGTGCGTTGGCGTTTAGCTCTTTGTGTGCCTCGGTTTTTGCGTACTTCATCAATCTGCTTATGCAAATCATGGATGCGTTTTTTAAGCAAACGGCGATCAATCTCAATCTGCTTTTCTCCTTCACCTTTAAGATATGCACCGCCACCTGCCGATTGGCGCGATAGGTGTGTCCATAGACGTTTGAGCCTAGGCAGTTGATAGCGCGTCTTAGCAAGCTCGATTTGCAAACAGGCTTCCTTGGTTTGAGCTCTTTGCGCAAAAACTTCTAAAATCAGCTCTGTTCGATCGATCACAGGTTTGCGAAAAAATTTTTCTATCCCTCTTTGCTGATTAGGTGAAATCTCATCATCAAAAATAATAACGTCCACTCCTAATTCTTTTGCAAGCAAGGCCAGTTCTTCAAGTTTGCCTTTGCCAAGGTAGGTCCCAGCATCAATTTTGCGAAGAGGACAGCAGATAGACTCTAAAACTTCAAAGCCAAAAGTTTCACTTAACGCTGCTAGCTCTTTGAGATGATCAATGCAAGTCTCTTTTTCACCGGACTGATATGTGCCAACCAAAAGAACTTTTTTAAGATCTTTAAGTTCATAGCGCACTTCTTCATAAAGGCGATCGTTATCCATAAGAAAATCCTATCTCCAAGCCATCGTAGGAGAGTTCAATGCCCTGAGGCAATTTTGCATTCACAGTATCATGTTCAACTTCATGATCAAGGTGTGTGAAAAAAGTGCGCTCTGCACCCACTTTTTGAGCAAATGCGATCGCTTTGGGAATTGTTAAATGGAAGGGCGAATCTTTGTAACGCAAAGCTGAAAGCACAAGCGTTTTTACCCCTTTTAAAAACTCAAAGATCTTTTCATCATAGCGCTGTACATCGGTTAGATAAGCAAGCTTTCCAAAGCGATATCCATTTACCTGCATACCCATTTGCCAGTAGCTAGCATAATCAACGCTAACTCCCTCAAAATCCAGACTGCCAAAATCACTTTGTAGTAAGCGGCAGTCAAGCTTAGCTGTTGTACTCCCCTTTTCCTTTCCTGTTTGAAACAGATAAAAATAGCGCCTTTGCAAGTCTTCATAAGATGAAGCAGAGAGCAAAGTTGGAAGAGGTTTTTTCTGCAAAAAATTAAAGATACGCAGCTCATCAATTCCTGCAATATGATCGAAGTGTGTATGCGTTAGCAAAACACCATCAATTTGCGTTATGCCATACATTAAAGCTTGCATGCGAAAATCAGGGCCGACATCGATTAAAAAGCGCTTATCATCAATTTCAATGTAGGCAGAAGTGCGCTTGCGCTTATTGTAATGCCCGCCATGTGTGCACACAGCGCACTTGCAACCAATAACGGGAATCCCCATCGACCCACCAGTGCCTAAGAAAAGAAATTTTGCCATGATCAACAGTTTACTTGATTGACAAGCTCTTTAGCAAGCAGCGCGTGATATAATTTATACCGATTTTTGAGGTCCATTCGATATAATAACCTGAACTCCGAGTTTAGATTGCTTAAGGTTAATAGAAAATATCGTCATCCGAATCTATGAAAAGTGCATCTAGCGTTAGCTGGTTTTCCACCGAAGTCAAAAATTGCTTGTTTTTCAAAGCTCCATAGGGGGTAATTAATACTAATTGAAAATATTAATCATACTGTGGCATGATGTGTTTTTCTTTACATATGGAGGAAAACATGA
>JAUILX010000221.1 GCA_030433395.1 Chlamydiia bacterium | reverse complement strand
TCCACATTCACGCTACTCACGATACCAGAAACCTGGGCAGTCAACTCCATCATGTTTCCATGGACATAAGCATCATCTGTATAATCTTCAATCCGGAAATAAAACCACCAAAGCACAAAAGCAATAACACCCACGACGATGAGCGAGAATAAGGTCCATCCTAATAAAGACCGTCTTTTACTTTGCATTTCTGGCATCTTGAGCCCACTCTTTTTGTTTGTTGGAGTGATCGACAAACCCCCCACCTAAAGCTTTGATTAAATCCACGATATTTTTTAAGCGCGAATCATTGATTTCGATCACCTTTAACCGTGCATACAAATAATCAACTTCCCGCTCAAGCACACTTATGTGACTATTGAGCCCACTTCTTTCTCTAGCATAGCTAAGCTCAAAAATAGTCGCCTCATCAGATTCAACAGCTTGCTCATCTCTTAAGCGCAGCGTTGCCGACTCGACCTGACTGATTTTATCCGCCACATCTTTGGCCGCTTGCAAAAGTGCCTGATTGTACTCATACACAGCTTCTTCAAATGCTGCAACTCTTGCATCCAAATTTGCACGCAAACGACCACCCACAAAAATAGGCAAATGAATCGCAGGATTTAAAGAGCCGGCCAAGCTATCTTTTGAAAACCACTTGTTCCAACTCAGCGATTCAAGCCCTCCCAATGCTCGCAGATTCAGATCCGGGTAAAACAAAGCCTGAGCCGCTCGAATGTCATGAGCATAACTCTCCACTTGCCAAACGCGGGCGATGATATCAGGTCTACGAGCGAGCAGATCAAGTGACAAATGCTCTGGCAGCTCAAAAACTTGATCAAATCTAGCACTAGGAGCCACCATCCCTTCATGGCTATCAGGGCTAATGCCCATCAATGTGCGCAAAAAATTCTTGCCAAGAGCAATCAATTCACGATTTGCAACAATATCACGATCAAGACTACTCACATGAGCCTCACGCTTTTTTACCGAGCGCAAATCAACCAAAGCATTTTGATAATTTAACCGGCTTAAATCCAAAAGCTCTTTTTCTTTTTCTAAAATTTGCACAAGCACTTCTTGCTTTTGGATATTTGTTTGCAAGTCAATGTAACCGCTTGCTGCAGCAGTCGATAAAGCCAAATGCGTTTGAGCCGTCTCAGCAGCAG
>JAUILX010000065.1 GCA_030433395.1 Chlamydiia bacterium | reverse complement strand
AAGTTGGTTGAGTGTCTTAGCAAAGATCGCAGCTTCACTTCCACCTTTTATAGCTAATTTTGGAAGTTTATCTATCTTACCAAGAGAGTAGTTGTTCACAGCACGGAAAATCTCTTGAAAGGGTTTTGAAATCATTGCCAGCATCACCAGGCTGATAGCAACAAAGATGAAGGAAAATACAGCTCCTACACCCATATAGATTTTTTTCAAATCTCCGTAATTCAGGGTAATTTCTTTGTAATTGAAGAAAATAACAACAGTAAAGTTACTTCCACTGGGCTTAACTGGCACAGACAAATGGGTTGTAAATGGCATGTGAAGCCAGTTTGACTCAGTTGCTAGATAGGTCTTATCATATAGTGACTCATAGATCAGGTCGTTGTTTTGATCAAGAATCTGCAGTTTATATTGATTTTGGGAAGCCTTAAGTTTAAGGATATCTTGCAGGGTCTCAGAATGTGTTGTCTTAGCATCTGTTAACCATTGCAAGACTTCCTGCTTAACTTTATGGGTAATGAATTTTTCTGCTACGATATCGATCGATGCAAAATAACCAGCAACTAAAACTCCAAATAAAACCAAATGTCCTAAAAGCGTCTTAAATGTTATGGATAGGCTTCGTTTCATGTCGATCTCTTTGATTGCTGATAACCTTTTACAACTAATACTGCCATTTTCTCAGAAAACCCCTTTAGTTCAACATCTGGAACTTGCTCGAGAACAAAAGTCTCTTGCACACCGGCACTGTTTTTTGTTGCATCAGAAATATATACTTGCATCGGAGGCGCTACAGAACAGAGTCGAGATGACAGGTTCACATTTGAGCCAAGCACGGTGTAGTTTAGGCGGTTTTCAGCACCCATATTACCTGCTAGAACAACTCCCGTATGGATACCAATGCCCATTTCTATATGTGGTTTTCCCTGCGACTCCCGCTCTTTATTCCACTCACTTAAAACCTGCATGACTGCAAGAGCACTTTTAACAGCATTTTTGGCGCTATCTTCTTTTGCCACAGGAGCACCGAATAAGGCCATTACCTCATCTCCTACGTACTTATCAATCACGCCACCAAATTCGTCGAGGCAATGAGAAATCTTAGTCATGCATGTATTGAGTAGCTCAATCACTTCATTGGGCGACATTTTTTCTGTTATGTGGGTAAATTGACGAATATCTGCGAATAACACGGTCACTTCACGCTCTTCTCCACCTAAATGAACATTGCCTTTTAAAATTTCGTCAGCAATTTCAGGAGATACGACTTTGTTCAATACGCCTCGCACTTTCTCCTTGTCTTTGAGCTCACCCACCATTTGTGAAAAGGTATGACAAAGGCTACTGACTTCATCTTTGCGTCCAGCTTTTGTCTCTGGCAGCTCAACATCTTCAAGCTTGCCCTTACCAACCATAGATGTTGCATGAGCCAATTTTACAATTGGCTTTGTGATACGCTTTGCAATGTTATTCAAAAACAATAAAACTATAGCAAGACTTATCAAAGAGGCTAATCTCATTTGCAGTGAAATATGGTTAATCAATTCATTAGAGTTACTGTCAACAGTGTCTAAAAGTGCAAATTCTTTTGCTTTTGGATTGAAGATAAAGAAATGAAAGTCAACTTCTGGAAAGGGTGCCATGTGGAGATAAAAATATTCGGTATCACCAACTTTTACTTCTCCTGAAGATTGAGTGACCATATTTTCTACTGGCAACTGACTCCAAGCTGCGTTATCTGAGCGCCTACCCTGTGCATCAAATACGCTGACAATACGCTCTCCATCAACTAACACTGTGGCTTCGTGCGTTGCCATTGATAACTGCCTTAAGACACGACTTGAATCAACTCCGACAGTTAAATAGCCTTCACGATCTCCATTTTGACCATCTGATAGCATCTGCATAGAATTGGCAAAAAAGGTCCTGTTCATCTTCGGAACATCAATCACTTCTAACTCAGGGCTGAGACATAAATCTTTTGCAGGAAATAAATCGTTTTTACATTCCGGTCCGAGCGAAAGAGGGCTATCAGCAAAAACATCGCGAGAATAAACTCCCTTGCCTGTCATTTCGTCTGACGAAAAGCGTACACACCCAATAGGTGCATTTGGATCGAAAGGGGAATGCCCCAGCAAACCCGTGGCCATCAACGAAGATAATCCCCAGGCCATGTCGATTTCATCATATCTATCTAAGAGTTGTATGATCTCAGCTGAAATGTCTTTGTCTATTTCTTCGCCGTATAGGGCTTTTTCTCGAGCAATTTCTAAAGACCATTCTGTTGGGGGACCGTTCTGTCCAACTGCTTTTAAGTGTTGATTGACCCACGTTTTTAATTTTTTAGGATCAGAAGGTGGCGGCAAGTCTTTGCTATGCAATCGTAAATAATCCTGAGCCTTTTGGAGATTTTCAAGAAAAGCACGGGCATAGCTTTCCGTTGACTTTTCAGACATTAGAAAAGGGAATGCAGCATCGGCTTGCAACCCTTGATCTATATTTTGTAAATTGATTTGATCGAGACGTAAATTAAGGACACGACTGATCGGAAAGAATGCATAACGAGCACGGGACAAGGTTGTGACCTGCTCATTTGGACTTTGATCCTCTAAAAGAAAACGTCCATATTGGAGACGTATGCCTATGTAAGGACCATCCCAGTCCTCTGTTGAGCCTTTTTTCTTAAGAACAACAAGCGCTATATCTTCTTCAATGGGAACGCGCAAAGCAATCTCAACTTTTTCAGCATCAATTGCAATGAGTGAAGCCAAATTTCCTTGGTTGGTGTTTTGGATAAAATCAACCCAACGATTTACGCTGCAAAGTAAGGCGCTATTCAACCAACTCTGATGCTTGAGATTTTGAAGCGTAGGCTTAAACCCTTCAAGCATAATTTGGTTTTCTGCAACTTTGTCTAATAGGACATTGATTCGAGCTTGCTCTGTAGCCAAACTATCACGCAAGAAAAGCTCTATATAGTTTCGTTTTTTTTCATTGAGCTTCACAATCTCATCTTGGATATTCTGCTTGGCTTCGATCAAACTTTTTTTGGTAACGCGCTGCTCCCAAATATAAGAAATTAAAAAAGCTGCAATAAAAAGTGACCCAACCCAGAGGAATAATCGTAATCTTAGTCCCATATAAAGGTATGGTACATTATTTACTTGTTTCTGGGTAAAAATTCTCATACCCATTCTTTGTTACAACAATTGTATCTTCCATTCGAGCTCCTCCTAAGCCTGCTACATATAGACCTGGTTCAATTGTAATCACCATGCCCTCTTTCAATTCACTGCTAGCGTCTTCTCCTTTTGAAGCAATACGAGGACCCTCATGAACCTCTAAGCCAATTCCATGACCTAGGCTATGCAAAAAATGCTTTTCTAGACCTTCTTTTTTCATCACATAGCGAGCAGCTTGATCTAATGTTTTGAGCAAAACACCTGGCTTTACACAACTTAATGCTGCAGCTTGAGCAGCATTTGTTGTCTGCAATATCCGCCCAAGCTTTTGAATGGGCTTGCCAAAGAAAAACGTGCGAGTCATATCACTGCAATAGCCGTCAACAACGACCCCCATATCCATTAAAACCAAGTCGCTAGCTTTCAATACACTTTTACCAGGATGATAATGGGGCTTTGATGTGTTTGTCCCAAAAGCAATAATGGGATCGAATGACAGTCTTTGTGCTCCATGTTGTTTTACGAAAGCCTCAAATTTATGAGCCATTTCAAGCTCAGTGACACCGACTTTAAGCTCTTTACAGAGCCACCCATACCCCTTCCACAGAAGTTTAGCGCTTTTTTTCATGGCTTGTATTTCTTCGTCATCTTTAACATATCGTAACTGATTCACAAGTGAGGGCATTGCCTTGACCTTGCATTGCTTCTTTAATTGCAAGTAACGCCCGTATGTGGTTTTGTTCTGATCGAATCCAAGTGCACGAGTACTTGGCAAAATTTTGGTGGTCCGTTCACGGACTGGGATTGGACTTAAACTTTTGGCCAGTTCGGTGTAGCGCCCATCAACGTAAAGGATTGCTCCCCGTTTGGTCGCAATCATTTGACCACTAGAAAGCTCAACCCCTGTCAAATAAAAAAGATCAGTCGGATCTTCTATCAAAAACCGCACCTCTTGCAATAGGTGCTGCAACTGATTAATACGTTTTAAATACATGTTGGATATCTTTTTCATCTAAGTGCACAAAAATGGGTTTTCCACGAGGCGTTGTTAAGCAATCGCGGCAAGTTAATAATGATTCAATCAATTGCTCTGCTTCACTCAATTGATATGTACGCCTTTTCAAAAGCATAGTAACTACTCGGTCAACAGACAGCTCTTGATCTGCAGTATTTAGCAAAATTTCTTTGACTTTTTCTTGAGGAATGGCCGGATGCAATCGATCAACTACAAAGCTCATCTGTCCAAAGGGGCGCAACCCAATCCCTAATTTTTGAAATTGGTCAAACTTCTGCGAAATATTTTCTGCTTCAGCTTTAGAAACTTCTAAGGTTAAGGGCAGTACCAATTGCTGCATTTCGTTTTGTGATTTGTGTTGCATTTGATCATGAAGCAAACGCTCTTCAACGCGACGTAAATCCACAATAATCACACCTTCCTGACTCTTTAAATGAGACGATAGCGTAGAGCTCTCTCCCGAAATAAAAACGTATGGGCTTTTTATTCCAATGATGGGCAATTGCTTGATGGGCAACTCTAAAGCAGGCTCCATAGCAATAAAGCTTTGTTGCTCTGCAGGCTCAAGTGGAACAGACCATTTCTCTGGCGCTGCAGTAGTTTTTACACGCCTAAGGGCAAAGGCTTTTTGTATTGCATAATGAATAAATTCGCTTAAGCGCTCTTTATCTAAAAATCGCACCTCTTTTTTTTGAGGATGAACATTGACATCAAGGGTTTCACTTGGCAAATCCAGTGTTAGAACAAAGATTGGATATTGGCGTGAATTCAAACGTGTTCCATAAGCTTGCTCAATGGCTTTTGCAAGGAAGGGGCTGTGCACTGCTCGCTTATTAACAATTAAATACTGGCCTTTGCGGCTAGAGCGCGTAACATGCGGCTTGCCAATCACTCCATGTAGATGAAAGCCTTTATTAGACACATTCACGGGCAGTACTTGGGTAACATAATCCTGACCGAGCAATTCTTTTGAAAATAGTCTAGACTGGCCATCAACTTTTAGCTCAATGTGGACATTCGAGTGGGCAAGCGCTAAATCTGTGAGTGCTGCAATGACACTACTTGTTGAAGCTGCGCAAGACTTTTGGAATTTTAGGCGAGCTGGAATGTTATAAAAAAGCTGTCGCACCTCAATAGTTGTTCCTTTAGAACGGGCTCCGTTTTCAATAGCTACATTCTTGCCACCTGAGCAACTTACTTGGGTTGCCAGCGAGTCATCGGAGCTAGTGGCTGTCAGAAGTTTAAAATGAGAAATCGCAGCAATAGAGGCTAGAGCTTCACCGCGAAAACCCATCGTTTGCACTCCAACTAAATCGTCAGCTCTCGTAATTTTTGATGTCGCATGACGCTCAATGGAAAGGCTAGCATCTTCGCTATCCATCCCCTTGCCATCATCGCTCACTCGAATAAGCTTGAGCCCGCCTTTTTCAATCTCAACAAGAATCTCATGTGCGCCAGCATCAATGGCATTATCGACAAGTTCTTTGACCACCGAAGCACTATTTTCAACCACTTCGCCAGCAGCAATTTGATTGATTGTTGCATCATCGAGTCGTTTTACACGCAAATTTTTGCCTCAACACGATTTAAAACGAGATGAATAGCTTGCGTCTGGCCATGCATAAAGAACGGCTCTGTTGTTTGATACAAAACCCCGCCTTCTATGCGAACATAGCGCTCAATGGTCTGGCCAATGAAATTAGGATAAGAGCTTAGCTTTACATCGTGAATGATACGATCGCCGTTAACTTCATAGGTGCCTACATATGAGAGGTGAGAGCGATAAGCCTCAGCCTGATCATTGTCTGTTGCATCAAATGGGTCTTGCTCAGTAAATGGGGTCCTTTTTCTCGCCATCATTTCAAGCGACATGTATCCATCTGGGCTATAAATAATATAGCCAACAGCATTATCTCCAACTGGGTGAGCGCCAACTTGACCATCCAGTGAGCGCGATTCACACGCTG
>JAUILX010000064.1 GCA_030433395.1 Chlamydiia bacterium | reverse complement strand
TGGTTTGGATGGGTCAAATTGAACGTTGCCATACAGTTCAGCCCTGGTTGGATGATCATCATTGCAAAGGTTAAAGACGCCACTTAAGCTATGATCAATGGCAAAGATGAAGGCACCGGCAATATCATTGACATGGATGTGATTTGTGACCTCGTTGCCAGTGCCTGGCATGATGGGACGTCTTCTTTTTTCGATTCCTCTTCCTGGACCAAAGATGCCAGCGCAGCGAAATATGCAGATAGGCAGGGGAAGGCTTTGGAGCAGATTTTCTGCTTGCGCATGCTTTGGGGCCTTATTGCAGTTAACCGATGTGCTACTTACAAATAAGATCTGCTTGCAGGTTGTGGGAAAGACTTGGGATAGGCTTTGGGCTGGATCTGGTATGGTTAGAATGATCACATCGCAGTCTTTTAATTGAGGCTCAAGAGCTTGTGGATCGCAAGCATCGCATGTATGAGTACGCGTAATACGAATCACTTCATGAGTTTTAAGCTTATTTGCAATGGCAGATCCAACATAACCGCAGCCGATGATGGCAATTTTCATAACAGTTGCATTTTTTCAAGAGTGATTTTGAGCTCTTCGTTATCGGGCTTATCAAACGAGCCCTGCTCTTTGAGCCATGCGATGTAGCTTTTGGGAATTTCACTTAAGGGCTTTCCGCGATGCTTGCCAAAGGGCATCGTGCGGAGAAGACGGGGAGTGGATAGGAGCTCTAAGCAGTGCTTTATAGGAAGGTCATCTGTCATGCGTTTGAAAACTTCATGTAAGATGATGACATCGTCTAGAGCGCGGTGGGCATTATTTGCAGTGATGCCGTAAACCTCGCGCAAATGCTGAAGTGAGTGTTTTGGCAGATCGGGGCGATAGCGGCGGGCCCATTTGAGCGAATCGAGAAATGTCCACTTGGGAAAGGTTAATCCATGGCGTGAAAAGCTATGCTGCAAAAAGGGTAGATCAAATGCGTCGTTGTTATGTGCGATAAGAATTGTGTCGCCCTCACAAAAAGCTGCAAACTGCGCTCCTACTTCTTTGAAGGTGGGCTTGTCTGCAACCATCTCATCGGTGATTTTATGCACGGCAGTGGCTTCTGGTGGTATGGGTCTCATTGGATTAATGAGCGCTTCAAAGGTTGTATCATTTGTGGGATCGTAAGCAGCAATTTCAATGATTTCCTCGCGATCAGCTCTGATGCCGGTGGTTTCTGTGTCGTAAAAGATTGCGCGCATGTTTTTCCCTTGTCTTTTTCATCTCAAAATAGCAAGCTGAAGGTGTTTTAAGCAAACGGAGTTTTTATGCTTTCATTTTGTGTGTTTTTAGCCCTGAGTGTCCAGGCATTTTTATCAGGTCATGAAAAAGAACTGATTAAGGCAATCGATAACGAAAAAACCCACATTCAAGTGGCTATCTACACTTTTACAAATAAACGCATAGCTGAGCATTTGATCAAGGCGTATAAAAATGGAATCGAAGTGGAAGTCTTTGTGGATCCCTTTTCACAAAAAGCTGGTGGCGCTGTTGATCTGCTTTTAAAAGAAGGCATTCCCATTTATCGCTACACGCCAAAAGAGCAAAAATGTTGGACATCGATTTGTCATCACAAATTCTGTACTTTTGAAAGTCAGCAAGGCGTTTGGACAGGTTCGTACAATTTCACATATAAAGCAGAAAATTCAAACCGTGAAAATGCTGTTTACATCACCGATGATAAAGTGTCGTATGAGCAGTTTTCAAAAGAGTTTGATAGCCTTAAGGCTGTTGGAGAGCGCTTGAAAGTTATAGAAGAATCACCTACAATAAAGAACAATGGATAAATATAACTTTTACAAGCCGGACACAAAAAAAGTTTTAAAGGCGCTTTCAAAAGAAACGCTACTTGGTGCTCTTAAGGAAATGATCTTAATTCGTGTATTTGAGACGCGCGCAGAATCGGCTTATCAACATGGACTTATTGGGGGTTTTTTTCATGCCTACACAGGGCAAGAAGCCATTCAAACCGGCTGCATTCACGCCCTTGGAAAAGATCATTGGTATGCAACAACATATCGTTGTCATGCCTTAGCGCTTTTGTTAGGTGTGACCCCTAATGACCTTATGTCAGAACTTTATGGACGTGCCAATGGCAATGCACAAGGCCGCGGCGGCTCTATGCACCTTTACACAGACAGATTGCTCGGTGGTTTTGGAATTGTCGGTGGTCATTTGCCTGTTTCAACAGGTGCTGCCTTTTCAATTAAATATAAAAATCAAAAAGACAAACTCTCCCTTTGCTTTCTTGGAGAGGGGGCTTCTGTACAAGGTACATTTCACGAATCTTTGAATCTTGCATCGCTATGGAACCTGCCGTGCATCTACGTTATTGAAAACAATAAATGGGGTATGGGGACAGCATCAACTCGAGCCATTTGCGTCGAACCTGTCGCCGAGCATTTTGCCAAGGCCTATGGCGTAGAAAGCTACACCCTCAATGGAACTGATTTTTTGCAAACCTACGCAGCCTTTAAAGAAATTGGCGAAAAAGTGATCAAGACACAGCGCCCAATCATAGTCGAAGCAGTGGCAGAGCGTTTTCGTGGTCACTCGATTTCAGATCCCGGCTTATACCGCAGTAAAGAACATTTGGAAGAGGCTAAAAAAGGGGATCCAATCACAATATTATTCAACTATCTCAAAGCTGAAAAGATGATTGACGACGCAGGACTTGACGCTCTTAATAAAGAAGCGAAAGAGATTGTCGTCGCAGCAATGGAGCATGCCGATAAGAGCCCATGGCCAGACCCTCTTACACTTGAGGAGGGTGTTTATGCCTGAAATCGATCTAAGAGAGGCATTGCGCCAGGCAATGGATGAAGAGATGACCCGCGATGAAAACGTTTTCATCATGGGAGAAGAGGTCGCAGAGTACAACGGTGCTTATAAAATCACCAAGGGGATGCTTGAAAAGTGGGGAGATAAGCGCGTTATCGATACACCCATCACCGAAAGTGGATTTGCAGGCCTTGCAATTGGAGCTGCCATGACAGGGCTGCGTCCGATCGTGGAATTCATGAGCTTTAACTTCTCATTTGTCGCCTTTGATCAGCTAGTATCCAATGCATGCAAAACCTATTACATGTCGGGCGGCCGCTTTAAAGTGCCCATTGTCTTTCGCGGGCCCAACGGCGCTGCAGCGCAAGTTTCATGCCAGCACTCACATTGCGTCGAATCTCTTTATGGTAATCTGCCTGGCTTTATTGTCATCGCTCCATCAAATCCTGCAGATGCAAAAGGGCTACTGAAATCAGCCATTCGCAATGACAATCCCGTCCTATTTTTAGAGAGCGAGCTCGATTATAACCTCAAAGGTGAAGTTCCAGAAGGCGAGCATCTCGTACCGATTGGCAAAGCAAAAATTGTTCAAGAAGGAAAACACATCACCCTTATTTCTTATAGCCGCATGCTGGGCTTTTGTGTAAAAGCCGCTGCAGAGCTTGCGTCAAAAGGAGTCACCGTTGAAATCATCGATCTGCGCACTATAAAACCTCTGGACATAGCTACCATTGCCGCATCCGTAAAGAAAACAAGCCGCGCTGTTATCGTTGAAGAAGGGCATCTTTTTGCCGGTATTGCCTCAGAAGTAGGTTTTCAGATCAATGAGCATTGCTTTGAGTATTTAGATGCGCCTCTTATCCGCGTTTGCCAACGCGAAACACCCATGCCCTATTCAAAAGGGCTTGAAGCAGAAACATTGCCAACTGTCAAGCGCATCACAGATGCGCTCAACCAAGCCATAGCAGGAGTTTTTTAGGATGCCTAGCACACTCACCATGCCAAAGCTCTCTCCAACCATGGAAGAGGGAACCATTGTCAAATGGCACAAAAAAGAAGGCGATGCAGTCAAAACAGGCGATGTGCTTTTTGAAGTAGCTACGGATAAAGCAACTGTTGAGCACAGTGCTTTAGACGACGGCATTCTGCGCAAAATTTTAGTTGCGGAAAACTCAGAGGCAAAAGTCAATCAGCCTGTTGCCATTTTTACAGATACAGCTGATGAGAGCATTGAAGGTTATGAGCCAGAAGGTATGGCTAAAGCGCCTGCTGCCCAGCCAGAAGAAAAACCTGCCCAAGAAAAACCAGCAGATGCTCCAGTACCTACTTCAGGAGGTGTTGTTGAGCCAGGTTTTGCTCCTGAGCCGCCTTTAGAAGATTATACCTTTGAGTTTTCAACTTCACCACAAGCAAAAGCCTTTGCATCGCCCTTGGCTAAGAAGCTAGCCAAAGAAAAAGGCCTCGACCTGACAGGCGTGAAAGGGTCTGGCCCTGGTGGGCGTGTCATGGAGCGGGATCTTGATTTAGCACAAGGTGGGCGAGCATCTTTTGGCTCTACAAAAGCGCCAACGCTTGCTCCAGGCACATTTGAGGAAGAAAAACTCACCCCGATGCGCAAAGCCATTGGCGCGCGCCTTCAAGCTTCCAAAACATTTATTCCCCACTTTTATATTCAACAAGAAGTTGATGCTAGAGCGATGGTTGAACTGCGCAATCAGCTCAAGTCCATGGACGTTAAAGTCACCTTTAACGATTTTGTCCTGCGTGCCTGCGCCTTAGCGCTGCGCGAGCATCCCGTCATTAACAGTGGGTTTAACTCTGTAGACCAATCTATTATCCGTTTTAAAACCATCGATATTTCTGTTGCCGTTACTATTGATGAAGGCCTGATCACGCCCGTCGTCCACCACGCCGATTACAAAAACATGGGTCAGCTTTCAGCAGAAGTCAAACTTCTAGCCACCCTTGCTAAACAAGGCAAGCTTAAGCCAGAGCAATACAAAGGCGGATCATTCACTATTTCTAACCTCGGCATGACAGGCATCACCAACTTCACTGCCGTGATCAATCCACCACAGGCTGCCATTTTAGCTATCGGCGGCATTGTCAATAAGCCGATTGTCGTGCCTATCGAAAATATTGGTGAATCCCAAGTCGTTCCTGGTAAAGTAATGGAGCTATGTCTTTCTTGCGATCACCGTGTGATTGATGGAATGGATGGGGCCAAATTCATCAAGACCGTCCAGCAGTACCTTGAGAATCCAGCTGTGCTGCTAATTTAACGCGATTTGCTTCCTGTGTGATTGGGTGAATTTTTATTCGCTGTCTTGGATCAGCTCGCTACCGTTGCTAACATTACTTGCCTTGCTTTTTTCTTCTTTTAACAGATTAGCTATCTCTTCGAAACCAGGCTTACTAGCCCACGCCAAAGCTGTACATCCTTTGTTATCTTCAATGCCAATAAGTTGTGTTTTCACCGATTCGCTCGAAAGCAGTAGCTTAACTAAATCTAGACGGTTTCCTTGAACAGCAAAGTGCAAGGCTGTCTGATGGCGATCCTTCATTCTAGCACAAATGTCATTCATTGCTTGTTGCTTAGTCTTTTCGTCTTCAGTTTTCTTAATATCATCAAAAGAGCTTTTGAGTTTGGTAAAATCATCAGGCTTCATGCCAGTTTGAGGTTGACTTTTAAAAAAAGCTGTTAGGATTTCGAATAAACCCTTTGGTGCTGCCCAATGTAGGGCTGTTTGGTCGTGCACATCTTTTATGCCAGCAAGATATTTAGCTTCTCCCTTGCTTGAAGTTAAAAGTAATTTTACTATGGCTTTATAATTTCCTTGCACAGCAAAATGGAGCGCTGTTTGGTTACGGGCTTTTGTATCCATTGGAATCTGATTTGATGAAATTCACAAGTACCCTGATTGGTCTAAAGAGTTAAAAAGCATTTATGACACTTTCCCAAAATTAAAGGTGCTAGCCTCGGGGAGCTCAGCTTTAGAAATTTATCGGGGGAGCCATGACTTAACTAGGCGTGCAATTTGTTATCACATGCATGGTTTATCGTTTCGCGAGTATTTGGAGTTAACGTATGGTGTTGACCTATCAACCTATACTCTGGAGAAAATTTGTAATGACCATGCCAAAATTGCAGACCAAATCCTAGAAATGATGAATGCAAAAAACGCGAAAATACTGCAAGCGTTTCATCGATATATTAAAGTGGGTTATTACCCCTACTCTCAAGAGGTTGATGACGACGCTCTTTATTTGATGACTTTAGAGCAAAACTTACACACTACAATTGAGTCAGATTTGTTATCAATTTTTCCTAATCTTAAGGGAAGCAGCGTAGCTAAATTAAAGCAG
>JAUILX010000063.1 GCA_030433395.1 Chlamydiia bacterium | reverse complement strand
TTAAAAATTGCCCTTCCTTCAGGATATGAAATGCAAGTGCGCCCGCGTAGTGGCCTGGCTTATAAACACGGAGTTACCGTGCTAAACACTCCTGGAACAATTGATGCTGACTATCGAGGCGAGATTGGTGTGATTTTAATCAATCATAGCAAAGCTGCTTTCGAGATCACTCCCGGTATGCGTATTGCACAAGGGGTATTTGCACCAGTAACTAAAGCAACATTTGCACCTGTGGCAGAGCTCTGTACCAGCGTGCGAGGAGAAGGTGGTTTTGGCCACACAGGGACGCACTAAAAAAGGGATCATGGATCGTCTGAAAAGTCACAGCAAAGACTTTCAGATATCTAAACACCTATCTATTGATTCTATCGCTTTTATTGAACCTAAATCGAGTGATGAGGCTATAAAAAGTCTTGTCGACCGTCTTTACAGAAATGGTGTTATTCAAGAGCCTGCACTTTTCACTCAAAGCTTGCTTGCGCGCGAAGGTCAAGGATCCACTGCTATTGGTGATGGTATTGCTATTCCGCATGCACGCATTGCGGCTTATGATGAATTTTTCATTGCCGTAGGTCTTGTTCGCTCTGATAGTCTTAAATGGGATGATGAGCATGAAGCTATCCATTTTGTTTTTCTCATTGGCGGCCCCGATAATTGCCCAGATGACTACCTGCAGATCATTTCCCACCTCACAAGAGCAGTTAAAGATAAAGAAGAGCGAGCTAAATTACTGAGTTGCCAAACACCCAAAGATGTTCTTAGATATTTGTTAAGTGTTAGTAAAGGTTGAAAAAACTGTGTTCAAATTTCAGTTGATGTTGTAAAAGAGTAAATATGAGCAAAAGTTTATAGGGGTGGTCAAAAGATGGATCTAAAGATTAAAGATGTAGCGGACCTTTTGAAGGTATCACAAACCACGATTCGTCGTTGGCTAGCAGAAGGCAAAATACCAGCCTACCGCTTGCATAGGCAGTACCGTTTCTCGCGCATTGAAATCGAGGATTGGCTCATGCGTCAGCGTCTTGGTAAAGGGGGCTCTAAAGATATGCCCTTTGGAAACCAGACAGCCGATCTTGCTCTGCCTTCAGCTGAGTCAGGAACTCAGCAGTTCAGTTTTTATCGTGCTATCCATAAAGGGGGCGTTATTACTAATCTTCCAGGTGCTGATAAGCCGCATCTTATACGCAATGCTATGGATCGAATTGCAGAAACAGCAGGCTTTGATGCCGAGGTAATTACAGAGCTTTTGCTTGATCGCGAAAAACTCTCGCCAACCGCGCTCAACAGCGGTATAGCCGTACCCCATACACGCGAATTTCTCTTCAAAGGTCCAACAGACCTTATCACTGTTGTCTATCCTCAAGGACCACTCGACTGGGGTGCTCTTGATGAGAAGCCAGTACACACTCTATTTTTCCTCTTTTCAACAGATGACAAGCGCCATTTGCATCTTCTAGCAAAACTTGCGCATTTTTCCAGCGACGATAAGTCCTTAGCGTTTCTACAGACCAAGCCCAATCAGCACGAGCTGCTCAGCTACATCAAGAAGTGGGAAAGCTCACTTAAACACTGATATTACGCCAAATTTTAGAGCTATCTGTAAGAATAACCATCGATAAATTTCTCTATATCAATGACTTGAATCACTCCTGATCAGAAATTCGGGTGTTTTCATAACCTTTAATCCGTACCATCTATATGGAAAAAGTCAAAGAGATGGTACGTTTTTGGACGCCTATTTCGTACCATCTATATGGAAAAAGTCAAAGAGATGGTACGTTTTAAATGCCCAATCTGATACCATCAAAATGGAAAAAGCCAAAGAGATGGTACGTATGTTTATCGGTCGAGAAGAAGAGCTAGCACTATTAGAGGCTGAATCAAGAGCGCCTAAGGCGAGCCTGATTGCTCTGAGGGGCCGTAGGAGAATCGGCAAAAGCCGTTTAATTGATCAATTCTCAAAAAGTTTTTCTAGTCGGTACATGTTCACAGGCCTGCCCCCTACAAAGGGGATAACGGCAAAATCTCAGCGTGCAGAATTCATATCACAGATGACAAAACAGGGTTTGCCTGCTGTAAAAGATGATGACTGGAGCGATCTTTTTTGGGTCCTAGGACAAGCGGCTCAAAAAGGAAAGATTTTAATTGCTTTAGACGAGGCTGCCTGGATGGGAAGTAAGGATCCGACGTTTTTAGGGAAACTGAAAATAGCGTGGGATCTTTATTTTGAAAAAAACAAAAACCTTACCTTAGTGGTTACAAGTTCTGTTTCGAGCTGGCTAGATAAAAATATTCTCAAAAGCACAGGTTTCTTTGGGCGTGTGGATTTGACCCTAACTCTCAAAGAACTGCCTTTTAAGAACTGTTGTGAATTTTGGGGTAAGCATTCGAACCGTGTCTCAAGATATGAAAAATTTAAAGTTCTTTCTGTAACTGGAGGTGTACCCAAGTACTTACAGGCGATAAGACCAAATTTGTCTGCAGAGCAAAATATTAAAATGCTTTGTTTCACACCAGAAGGATTGTTATATAACGAGTTTGATCGGATTTTTCATGACCTATTTCAAAAGCGCAGTCAAATTTACAAAAACATTGTTGGTGCTTTGGCAGCTAGGGCTTCATTGACTCAGTTAGAAATTTGCCATAAAATTAAACGAAAAAATGGCCGTGCTATTAGTGATTATCTAGCAGACTTAACTTCTGCAGGTTTTTTAGAATCTCATACAAGTTGGAATATCCAAGAAAAGCACTTCAATCGACTCAAGCACTATCGTATTTCTGATAATTATTTGCGATTCTATCTCAAATATATTGAGCCAAATAAACAGCAGATTGAAAAAGGACATTTTAAGAATCTGCCATTAGACTGTGCGCTTCACTGGGACACAATAATGGGTTTCCAATTTGAAAATTTGATCACACATAACCATCACTCTCTCTATAAGCGTATTGGGATTGAACCAGCTGCTATTGCCGTTGAGGGGCCTTATATTCAAACCCAAACAAAAAAAAGGGAAGGTTGTCAGATAGACTATCTTATTCAAACTAGGACAAACCAACTCTTTATCTGTGAGATCAAATTTTCTACAAAGACGCTTCATCGAAAAGTCATTGACGAAGTGCAAGAGAAGATAAATAGGCTTATGATTCCTAAACACTTTTCTTACCAGCCTGTGCTTATTCATGTTGGAGATGTATCATCAGAAGTTGAAAAAAGCGGTTATTTCCACAGCATTATTGACGCAACTGAAATGCTAAGCGCCAATTCAGTATAGGCTGAATCAATGGCGCCTCAAAGGATTAACTCTTCTTATTCGCGGTCAGCTTTTTTTCTGAAGATTTTTTGGCCTCCTTTTTGGAGGTCTTTTCAGTGAAATTTAGCTTGTCATTTTTGAAGTCTACAGTGATGCTTGTTAAATCATCGCCTGAGAGAAGAACTTTTTCAGCTAATGGATCTTCTAAGTTAACAACGATTCCGCGGCGAATTGAGCGTGCGCCCATCTCTGGATTATAGCTCACTTTTTTAATGTGAGAAAGCGCATCAGCTGACACAACGAGATCGATTCCTTTGGTATTTAAGCGGCTTTTGAGTTTTTCAACTTCGTTTTGAACAACGACTGCGAGTTGCTCATCAGAAAGCATGCGGAAAATAACAGTGCCGTCGATACGGTTGAGAAGCTCGGGCTTAAAGTGTTTGCGCACAGCTTTATCAATCATGGTTTTCATGGTTTCGTATTCCACCATTCCTTCCTTAACGCCAAAGCCTACTTCTGTGTTGCGGCGGATAAGCTCTGAACCAAGATTGGATGTTAAAATAATAATGGTATTGCGGAAATCAACTTTGCGACCCAATGAATCTGTAAGATGTCCTTCTTCAAAGAGTTGAAGAAGTAAATTGTTAACATCAGGATGGGCTTTTTCGATTTCATCAAGCAGAACAACAGAATAGGGGCGCTGGCGAACGCGCTCGGTGAGCTGGCCACCTTCTTCGTAACCGACGTATCCCGGAGGCGCTCCAACCATGCGGCTGACAGCGAATTTTTCCATGTACTCTGACATGTCAATTTGAATGAGGGCATCTTCACCGCCAAAGAGCTGAATAGCGAGCTGTCTAGCAAGGAGTGTTTTACCAACACCTGTTGGTCCTAGGAAAAGGAAGGCTCCGATTGGGCGATTAGGGTCTTTGATGTCGGCGTAAGATCTACGAATGGCTTTGCAAACTGTATTCAAAGCATCGTTTTGGCCAACGACTACTTCTTTGAGTTTTTCTTCCATTTTGATGACTTTTTGCACATCGCCTTCAGACAGTCTAGTAACTGGAATGCCAGTTTGGCGAGCGATAATGGTTGCAATGTCTTCTTCATCGACAATAGCTTTTTTCTCTTCTTTACTCTTTTCCCATTTCACTTTGTTTTGCTGGAGCTCTTCACGCAGATTTTTTTCATTGTCGCGAAGTTTAGCAGCATTTTCATAGTCTTGATGACTGATTGCGTTTTCTTTTGCTTCGCGCAAATCTTCAATTTCACCTTCTAAGTCATTGATTTCTTGTGGTTGTTGCAGTGTAGCAACGCGTTTTTTTGCGCCCGCTTCGTCGATGACATCAATGGCCTTATCAGGCAGAAAGCGGCCTGAAATATAACGATCAGAAAGATAGACGGCGCTTTTTAAGGCGGCATCTGTATAAATACACCTATGGTGATCTTCGTAACGCGATTTTAGACCCCCAAGGATTTCTATTGCCTCTTCACCTGATGGGGGAGCGACGTGAATTTTTTGGAAGCGTCTCTCCAAGGCCGCATCTTTTTCGATAACTTTACGAAACTCATCCATCGTGGTGGCGCCGATACATTGAATCTCTCCTCGTGATAGAGGAGGCTTTAAGATGTTAGAAGCATCGATTGCACCTTCTGCTGCCCCAGCACCGACAATGGTGTGCATCTCATCGATAAATAGCAGAATATTCCCGTGTTTTTTGACTTCATCCATGACGGCTTTGATGCGCTCTTCGAACTGGCCACGGTATTTTGTGCCAGCGATCATGAGAGTAAGATCGAGCGAAATGAGCTTTTTCTGTGCTAGATTTTCTGGGACTTCTCCTTTAACAATGGCGTGGGCAAGACCTTCAACAATTGCTGTCTTACCAACTCCAGCTTCACCTACTAAGACAGGGTTATTTTTGCGTCTTCGGCAAAGGATCAGAATAAGACGCTCAACTTCTCGCTTGCGGCCGATCACTGGATCTAGCTTGCCTTCGCGTGCCATTTCAGTTAAGTCGTGGCCATAGGCTTTAAGAGCGGGCATTTTATCAGCAGCCCCAGGCTGTCTTTCATTTGGTGCTTTTGGAGTGCTAGCGCCTGCCATGCCCATTGGCGGCAGCTGAAGGTTGAATGTTTCAAGCTCTTTTAAAACCTCTTTGCGCACTTCTTTTAGGCTGATGTTAAGGTTTTCAAGAACTTGGGCAGCAGCACCGTCGGGTTGACGAAGCAGAGCCAAGAGAAGGTGCTCGGTTCCAACATAGTTATGGTTGAGGTTCGCGGCTTCTTCGTTCGAAAACTCAAAGACTTTTTTCACCTTGCCGGTCAAGGCAGGATCTCCATACACTTGAATCTCGGGGCCAAATCCAACAATGCGCTCGACTTCAGTCAATACGGTATCGTAATCGATGTTTAAATTACGCAAGACGTTAACAGCAATGCCTTGCCCTAATTTTAATAGGCCTAAAAGCACATGCTCTGTACCTAAGTAATTGTGGTTAAGCTTCTGCGCTTCTTTTTTTGCCAGTTTAATGACCTGTTTTGCGCGGTTGGTGAATTTGTCAAACATCATCCTTAGTACCTAATTATTAGTTATTTAATTAAAACACGAAAGTGTTTACCCCTATATCTGTATAATAAAAGGAAATCAAATTTCAGTCTATGATATAGTGTAAATCCATGACGCTAAAGATACTCGATACCGGCAAAGCCGCCCCTCAAGTGAATATGGACCTTGATAAGGAGCTATTAAAGAATTTAAATGACACTCCGATCCTCCATCTTTATGATTGGGATGGGCCGGCTGCAACGCATGGTCATTTCATAAAACCAGAGCAATATCTCGATTTGAAGCAAGCTCAAGCCCATGGTTTGCGACTTGGGAAGCGCCCGACGGGAGGAGGAATCATTTTTCATGTGAGTGATTATGCCTTTAGTTTGCT
>JAUILX010000220.1 GCA_030433395.1 Chlamydiia bacterium | reverse complement strand
CAGGCATCGGTTTTTCCCTTTTATTTTAGAGGCCATTTTACATGTTCATTAATATTTTGTAAAGTGATTTTTTATTGAAAATATTATTAGTAAGTGAGTAAGGGAGCAAAGAAGGCTGAGGGACATCCATAAAGCAGATTTTGTTGTTGGAGCATAATCCTTTGGTGGCCTATACTGATCATATGGCTAACTTCTCCCAGACATCCAAATATAAAGAGTCAATCAGCTCGCCTAAACAGCACTTTATTGAGTCGCTGATGCGAACGGGTGAGACCCGCCTGGCCAATGGCGATGCTAGCGGTATCGAGCTTTTGAACACGGCTGCAAAGCTTGAACCTGACAATTTGCCACTATTTCATAGGCAGGGGCTGGCTATTTTTGATTTTGCCTGCCAGGGTAATACAAAAGCTCTTCATGTGGCAAATCAAAAGTTTAAAAAGGCTGTGAAGCTCAATCCTAACTTTTTTGAAGGATGGCTATCTTGGGGCAATGCTCTTTTTTTACTTGGAAACACAAGCCAAGAACATCATTATTTTTTAGATGCCAAGGAAAAATTTGAAAAAGCTTTAAGCTATGCGCGGGGTAAACCTAATCATTTACTTGTCGATCTGTACTGGAATTATGGGCTGGCTACTTGTCAGGTGGCTCTAAAATCTGGCGAAGTGATGGACTTGCACTTAGCATACGAGGCTTTTCACAAAGCCAGCTTGATGCAAGAAGAGCAAAGGGCTACTTTTTGGCTCGATTTTGGGCATGTGGCAATGCGCCTCCATATGGCCCGTGATGATCTCCGCTACTTGGTGCAAGCAATTGAGCATTATAAAAAAGCCTGCTCAACAACGCTCTCGGATGGCAGCTGCTGGACCCATTTAGGCGATGCTCTTACAACGCTTTATTATCTTTCGCATGATCATGAGCATGTTGAACAAGCTAATGAGTGCTACAGCGCTTCGGTTACAATTGACTGTGACGACCCTAATATCTGGTTGAAATGGGCTAAACTGCTCTTAGCTGCAGGCCGAGAGCAAGCTGATGGCAAAATGCTGCATTCAGCCCTAGAAAAGTGCCATAAGGCGCGTGCACTCGGAGCTAGCCTAATCGATCTTGACTGTGTCCATGCTGAAGTTTTAGCAGAGCTTGGAAGCGTTAAGAATCGGTTGAAGAATTTAC
>JAUILX010000219.1 GCA_030433395.1 Chlamydiia bacterium | reverse complement strand
CAGCTCTGCGCCTGCTCCTTGAAAATATAGGCACATCTGTACATACAACTCAGTTTACGCTAGGATCAGCTGATAAAAAATTCGATTCTAATGGGAAATTAACAGATCAGAAAAAAGAAGAATCCCTCAAGTCAATGCTCAAGGGATACATAAAATTGCTTACCAAGATGCTTTGAAAACACCAGGAAGGTAGCCACTGTTTGCTAGTTCGCGGAAGCAAAGACGTGACATGTCAAACTTGCGCAAATAACCTCTTGAGCGGCCTGTAAGGCGGCAGCGGTTGCGTAGGCGCACTGGGGATGAATTACGCGGCAACTTATTAAGCTTCATGCGAGCAGCTTCCTTTTCTTCAGGCGTCGCTTCTAGATCCATAACGATCTTCTTGAGCTCTTGCCTTTTGTCCCACTTAACTGCTACCATGTGGCGTCTTCGTTTTTCTTTTGCAAATGCACTAAGTCTTGCCATGTTCTACCTATTTTTTGAGAGCAGGCCCTTTTTGGCGCTGCTTACGGTTTGGATCTTTTTTATTGATGATATAAAGGCGCCCGCGACGGCGAACAACTTTATCACCTTTAGACGGGTCAGCTTTAATGGAAGCTTTCGTTTTCACAACTCATTCCTTTTTTCAAACGTTTAAGGACCCATCATACACCACCCTGTATTTTGACGCAATCCCCTTGCTCAAATCTTGCAAATCCTGTATGATGGAGCTTTAGAAATAAAATTTACAAGGAATTGATATGAAACGCACTTATCAGCCAAGCAAGCGCAAGCGCAAGACTGTCCACGGATTTAGAACCCGCATGAAAACTGCTAACGGCCGCAAAGTCCTTGCACGCCGCCGCCAAAAGGGACGCAAAACCTTAGCGCTATAATGCTTACTCTAAAACGGAGGGCGGAATTTCAAAAAGTTTATCGACAGGGCGTGCGCTTTGTCGGCAAATCTGCCCTAATCACCTACCTGGAAACGGATGGCCAAAAACCCCGTTTAGGGCTGACAGTAAACAAAAAATATGGCAATGCGGTTAGGCGCAACCGCTTCAGACGCCTTGCCAAAGAAGCCTTTAGACTGACACCCATGCCCTCTTTTGACTACAACATCTCTCCAAGAGGCCCTTGCAGACCTCTAAAATGCCAAGATTTGATTGCCGATTTAAAGCGCCTCGCCCAT
>JAUILX010000062.1 GCA_030433395.1 Chlamydiia bacterium | reverse complement strand
AAAGGGCTTTGATATTGCCATAAAGGTCATGCAGGGGTGCGTAAACATTGTTGTGAATTTCTATTGCTATTGAGGCGCCTATTTCAGCTCCTTGACCTATTCCAAGTACTCTAAGCTGTGTGATTTTTAAGTTTTCGTTTGTGCAGCCGATTTCATCTTCATCGTCATAGAGATAATGCTTGGTTTGGTTGGAGATGATGCGGCGATGGAGGTAGTCGTATGTGTATTTGTGGATTGTGCCTTGTTGGGTTACTTGTGTGAGCCGATCAAGTGCGTCGTATTTGCAGAGTTTATCATCTACTTGGATGGGATTTCCGTTCGCATCATAGGTGATTTCGTTGAGCTGGTTGAGTGCATTGACTTGATAGGTTTTATCGTTGTGGAGGAGGCGATTATGACGTGAATCATAATCGTAGGTGTGTGTAAAGGTGTTTTGCTCGTAGGTGAGTTGATCGAGTATGTTGTAGCTGTAGCTTTCTGATGTGGTATTTTGAATTGCAGCTAAGACGTTTCCATTGGGATCAAGCTCTGTGATTTTGTGATTGTAAAAGGGTGTTTTGTAGCTTGTAGGTATCGAGTTTTTGTTGTAGACATATTCGGTTTTTCCAAGGTTATAGATCAGAGATTCTATGAGGATATTTTCTGAGAGGTCGTGTTTATTGTAGTGGTGTGTATAGAGGAGTTGTCCTGATGAGTCATAGCGATTGACAGAAGTTAGGTGGGCAGGGTTGTAGATGTATTCTACACAGCCAGTTGATAGCTTGAGGCGAGTGCGTCTGCCGCGTATATCGTATTCATTGGATAACTCTAACCCGTTACCCAAACGCTCGTAGAGTAAACGTCCTTTTGGATCCCATGTGCGTTTCGTTTGTGTGTTTTGGATGGTGTCGTCTACAGCGATGACTTGTGAGAGTTTGTTGTAGGTGTAGATGTAATCAATGGAATTGTCTGATGAGAAAAGATGTTTTAAGCGGTCTAGGGAATCGTACTCATGTGTGAGTGTGACTTTATCGGGTTTGGTAACGGTGGCTTTTTTGCCTGTGGATGTATAGGTGATATGCGTTGTTTTTTCATCAATGGTATTTGCAGCTTCTGTGATTTGTAGGGGTCTGTTTTTAGAGTCGTATATCCACTGCGTGGTGGACGATCTTGAGTCTGTGAGGCTGTATACAGTGGAGGTTTGGGTGAGTTTGTTGCCATTGAGATCGTAGAGAAAGACTTCTTTGTTCAGCTCCTTGTCAGATTCTAAGCGTGATTCTATGAGGCGGTTTAGACGGTCGTAGATTTCAATGGTTTTTAAGCCTTTGGGGTTGGTGGTTGTTTTGGTGAGGTGATTATCTTTTTCTAGATAGGCAATTGTGGTGGTATTGCCAAGAGGGTCTGTTTTGGATAAGAGTCTATTAAAACCATCGTAGGTGCACTTTTCAATGGCTTTTTCGTGATTTAGGCCAACAAATCTCCAGGTTTGGACCCTGTTGCCTGCGGCATCAAGAGCGTAAAAGATTTTGGTGAATACTGTGCCATTTAGATCTTCAGTGCGCTCTTCGATAATGCGACCTAAGTTGTCATGTTCTTTAATTTCTATGAGAGTGTTATTGTCAGCGTGATGGATTGTTTTGTGGAGATGCCCTAGGGGATCGTATTCGTAGGTGGTTTTTTCTTGGTTTTGGATTTCGGCGATTTTTCGGCCTGCTGAGTCGTAATGATAAGTTGTGATGTTGCCTTCGGGATCTGTTTTTTGGATTAAGTTAAATGCTGTGTAGGTGTAGGTTTCTTGAGTAAGGGCTTTGCCGGAGGATGAGAGGGTTGTTTTGGTTAAAGGCCTATCGAGTACATCGTAGGTGTAGTGTGTTTGCGTGCCATTGGGGGCTGTTTTTGTTTTAAGGTTGCCAAAGAGATAGTAGGTGCATTTTTCAATGGCGCCGTCTGGATATGTGGTTTGTAGAGGCTTTCTGTAAGCGTTATGGGTGATATGGGTTTTGTTGCCATTGGGATCAATGGTGAGGATTTTGTTGCCAGCAGTATCAAATGCGTATCTCTCATGCGGTCGTTTGCCTGATTGATCGGAGGGAAGGATTTTTTCATGGCAACGGCCCAATGGGTCGTAACCATATTTTGTTTTATTGCCGAACGGGTCTGTTTCTACAATGAGCTCATGCCGCCTGTTGTAGAGATAGCGGTAAAGTCGGGGCTTGGCATCTTTAGCTTTTATTTTTTTGGTGGTGCAGCGATTGCATGCATCAAAAGTGTAAAAGGTTTCGGTGCCCTCGAATTCTTGCTCGTAGATGCAGTTGTTGCTTTCATCGTAGCGATAGCTGGCTGTCTGGCCAATGGGGTTTGTTTCGAAGACAAGCCTTGAGCGCTCATCATAGGTGTAATGGAGCGTGTAGCGAGGGTTGTTTTCGCTATCGATGATTTGTTTGGATTCTAGCAGGCCACTTGCGTTGTAGGTGTAGCGCTCTTTTTTTAGCCAAACAATTTGGTGGTTGTCTTGGTAGCCTTCTTTAATAAGACGTGGTAGTCCAGGGTAATTGCCAGAGTAGTCAGGGGTGATAGCCTTAATGCGACGCACGGTGACATTTGTTAGATCAGACTTTTTGTAAGATGAGCCGTTATCTTCGATTTCTTGAATGAGAACGTGGTGATCGTCATATACTAAGAACTGGCGCTTTAGGATTGTTTGTCCGTCGAGATAATATTTAGCAGAGATGAGATCTGTGTCTTTAAAGTAGCGGTATTCTATTGTGAGACCAGAGGGGTTTGTTTCTGTTTTTAATAAATTGGCATTTGTAAAAGTGCGGTGGGTTTTGGCAAGTTCTCCTGTATTTTCGTTGGGAATAGCTTCTATCTTTAATGGGCTATGCATTTGTAAGTTGAGAGCAGACTCACCTGTGAGCTGGCCCCAAAGTTTTTCGCAAATCACATTGCCGGATTTGTCATAATCGTAGATATATCCATGGATAGGCTTAAACAGGGGGTCGAGGAGTGTTTTAGCTTTAAAACGCATGCCAATCCAAGTGGTATGCTCATAGGCATAGCGTTTAAAATCATTATCCATTTTTTCTATTTGATATAGGCGCAAGTCTTTGTTGTAGCGATAAGTGGTTAGATGGCTGTAGCAATCGTAAACGTTTGTCCAACTATGCGCTTGGGAACCTTGCGTGTTTTTGCCTCTATAGTGATAAGCAAAGGTTTTGCTAGTTTCTAAAGCGCCGCCTTCTCCTGTTGGCTGCTTTAAGCACTTGACTCTTCCACGAGTGGGTGATTTTTTATCCACTTTGATGACAACTGGATGGGGTGTACAAACGAAGTTATAGCGCGATTGTGCTCTAGAGTTTGTGGGGTTTTGCTCTACTTCACGTTCAAGTCTTTGGCAGGTGTCAGAATCTGCAGGTTGATAAGAGGGTTCAAGGTGATCAAGTGTAAATGTCCCTTTTTTGTAGTATTCAACTTCGATGGGGCATTTTGCATTTCGCGTGCGACCTGTTACTGATGGATTTTGGTGAGGTTTTTGAAGGTAGTGTACTTTTTCCATCCCAAAGTCAGGACTCTCAATCGATTTTAAATAGCAGGGCTGATCAATTCCTTTATTTTTCAACCGCTTAATAACATGGCTATCTTTGATGCGTGAATACCGATATCGAACCTCCTTGCCGTCACTGAGGTAATATTTTGCCTGCGGGTGATTAGATCTGCGATCGTGATATAAAATTTTAGCGCTGCTGTAGATGACTGTATTTGTAGGATCGCGTATTTCGATTTTTTTGAGGCCATCATGATCTGCAAAAGAGCCTTTATCTGGGTCCCACTTGTAATGGCAAATTGTTCCATCTGAATAACGTTCCCAGTCCAAAACATATTGACCCTGGCAATTTGCAAAGTTCGTTAAATGATATTTGCGTTTATGTCCATTTGCTCCATGTAAAGTAAATCCACTCTCATTACAGATTAGGTGATTATTTTTAGGGTCGTTTCTTGCGCTAATTTGTCCCTGGCAAAGATTTGTTAATGCTTTTTCGTAAGATGTGGAGTGCAACGTGTATAAATGCATATCAGCAGTTGCGCTGTATGTTAGAAATGTCCCATCAGGTTCAGCAACAAAATACAGATTGCCGATTTTAGTTGCCTTGAGGTGGGGTTGTACACCCCAGCCTGTGCAATGATTCATCTGTGAGCTAAAGTAAGTCCTGGGGATTCGTATGGGATTAAAACCACCAGCGACATAGTCGCATTCATTAACGTAGTAATCACCTGTGATAACACTCACGCAGCCATCTACAAGCGCTGATGGGCCTCCGCGACTTGTTGCAATGTGTTGGTTATCAACTGGATTTCCAAAACAGATAGCTATAAGGCAGATGATTCCTAGTAGAATACGCATTGCAGCGCTCATTAAATCATCTTTTATGGATAAAGTACAATGTCAATTCTACTTTTTATGGTAGTTGGAATTCTTTAAGATTTGGGTAGCCCTATAGAGTTGCTCGAGGAGAATTAGGCGGGTCATCTGGTGGGTGAAGGTTAGGGGCGATAGACTGATTAGATGGGAGGCTTTGGCTTTGATGGGAGGGGGCAGGCCGATGGCTCCTCCGATGAGAATGTGACGGGGAGAATGGATCTCAAAGAAGGTGGCAAAATTTTCACTTGTCATGGACTGGCCTTGAGGATCCAGGGCGATGAAGGAGGGGAGTTTTGCCACAGCTGTATAGAGGCTGTTATCATCTTTGTAAAGTTTCCACTCGATGGGGAAGGGGAGGCGCTTTTCGTACTCAGCTAGGGCTGCGATGAGCCAGGGCTCTTTTGATTTGCCTGTATTGTAAATCTTGATTTTTACCATGTGTCCATGATACCATAAGGTCATGTTTTGGGACCCGCCAAGAGAAATTTTTACGATTCCATTGATTGGACGCCCGGTTGTCTGGTATGGCCTGCTGTTTACTGTAGGCGTTTGGCTGGGCTATCAGGTCGCTCTTTGGCGTGTGACAAAATTGTGTGGCGATAAAGGACGGGCAGTTCAGCTTTGTGAGCGCTTAGCCTTGTATGTCATCGTAGGATGCATTGTTGGCGCTAAGGTTGGTCATGTGCTCTTTTACGAGCCGTGGATGGCCATTAAGTCTGACCCGTTGATGCTTGTGCGGTTTTGGGAGGAAGGGCTTGCTAGTCATGGCGCTGTTTTAGGTATTTTGATTGGTTTGGCAGTTTTTGCTAAGAAAATTAAGATTGGTGTTCTTGCCTGGATCGATGTACTTGCTGTTCCAGCTTGCATTGCTGGCGCATTTATCCGGTTTGGAAATTTTGTTAATCAAGAAATTTTAGGTGTTAAGTGTAGCTTGCCTTGGGCTGTGACGTTTGGTCACCCAATCGATGGTTCGATGCCCGTAGCTCGCCACCCTGTTCAACTATACGAAGCCTTTGGTTATTTGGCTATCGGTTATATGATCTCTTATGCTTGGCAAAAAGAAAACCGCCGGGGATTTATAGCGGGGCTCCTTTTTGTTTCTCTTTTTGCGTTTCGATTTTGCATGGAGTTTTTCAAAGAGCGACAGAGTGCGCTGCTCAGCGATGGTAATTTGCTTACTATGGGGCAATATTTAAGCGTTCCTCTGATTGTACTTGGGATCTATCTCATGCGCAAAGCGGTGCGATCCGGCGCAAAGTTGCACGTAGCTTTTGACTGATTTCTTTCTTGGGTAGCTGCGGATAGAGTGTTTGTAATCGGCGTGTATGCCAAGTCTTAAGTTTTTGAATGGGCGCCTCACTAGATTTATAGCGGTACCACGCATTTTTACAGATGGCGATGGTGCGCATTTTGACTTGAGCTTCAAAAGGGCGCATTTGCGGGTGTGATTCGAAGAAGCGGTCAGCAACAACCAGTGAAAGGTCGGTGCTAGAAATTTTACCATCGAAATATTTGTATTTCTGAGCTGTTTCTAATGCAATCTTATAAAGGGCTTGATCTTCATTGAAGCAGGTCCAACGGTGTAACATATCTCCTTGGACTGTCCAGATTGATAAGTGATCAGTTATTTTTTGCTTATCAACTAAGCGCTTATCTGTACGCAGTGAGGCTACAGTTTGTTGAAGCAGATCATCGAAGGCAACTCTTGGGTTGTTGCAAAGGTGATCAGAAAGAGTCATTTCGACTAGAGGAATAAGTGGTTGCTGTAGCTGGGGTGTAGTTTGAGCGATAAGTTCGTGCCATAAAACTGCAGAAGGCTCTTCGATAACAGGCAGGTGTTTAGTACACTCGAATAATTTAAGAAGCAAGGCCGCGACCTCTTCAG
>JAUILX010000061.1 GCA_030433395.1 Chlamydiia bacterium | reverse complement strand
AATATCGGCATGATGTGTGGCTTTTTACCGATCACAGGTGTGCCACTTATCCTAATGACGTATGGAGGATCATCAGTGCTTGCAACGATGAGTGCGCTTGGCCTTTTACAAAGCGTCTATTGCAGAAGGTTTATGTTTTGTTAGGACACCATTTTTTATTTCAGCCTGGAGCCTGGCTCGGCGAGGGAAAAATTCAGCTCAATATGGTTAAAGATGAGCTTGATTTTTACACTCGCTGGAACGTTGGTTTTGTTAACCAATTTGGTTTAATCGATTCCACACAGGAAATCCAAGTTAAAGGCCTTGCAGAAACCATGAATAATCAATTTGTCATATCGCACATCCAAAATAGTAAATTTGATATAGAGTTAGAAAATCAGTCGATGGGAAAAGTTGTTGGAACTGGACTTGTTACAGACAAGACGATTGCTTGGGAGTTTCGGATGCCTGAGATGGGATTTGAAGGGATGGAGTTTTATGAGCTTCAGCCTGATAAAAGTTATAAAATGCGTGCAGAATACTCGACAGAAGATGATTATCGCACAACAATTCAAGGACGGATATGGCAACAGCAGCAGGAGAAAAAATGAAAAAGTGGATTGGTATTTTGAGTTTAGTGCTTTTGTGCGCTTGCTATCAAAACAGGGCGTTGATGACCTCTGATGAATTCGCTGCAATTCCCCTTGGCGCAACTGCCAAAGAAGTTGAGGCTGAGCATGGAACTCCCTATAAGATTTATTCACGTGGAGGAAACACTGATGAGTGGGAATACATCGAACGCATTGATGTCGGTGCTCGCCTGGTTAGTCAAAATCATTATTTTCTTATTATGACCAATGGAAAAGTCGTTGGTAAGCGGATGGACACGATGCGCCCACCGCCGTTTAGGTCAACTCAAACAGACGATCCATTTCCACACAACGGATAGGTAATTGCGTTCCTAGGGATATCCTGGTATAGGAGATCTTAAGGGGGAGCAGCATTATGTGGCGCAATCAGCCTGGGTTTTATATTCCAGGTCGTTCAAATCTACAGACAATTAAGGCGCATTTTGCTCAGTTTTTAGCAGACAGGCGCTCCAAAAGCCCTTTTCCCAAAAAGCAGTTTTCTGTTGTTGACTGGGGTAAAAATGTCCCCTTTGAAAAAGTCATCACCAACGCTGATCAGGTCAAGCAAAACGGGGCTCTACAGCGCTCTAGCCTATGTATTATTGAACCCTGGGAAAATGTAGGTCAAAATTCTCAAGGAGAAAACGTTCGTGCCTCGATCAATGTGGCTTATATTGCTCAAATAGTCGGGGATTTAGATACAATCTTGCTTCCTGTTTGGCAGGATGCAAAGTTTATGGAAGCAGAAAATTTAGCTCGTTTTGCTTCTATGAGCGCAGCCTATGTTGTTGAAGGGGGAGCTCCAGCTGTCTACGATGAAAAAACTTTTACACATCCAAAATGCACAAGAGAAAATTTGCTCGAGCTTGTCGAAGCACTAATTTTAGCTCGTATGGATCGAGGTGCTCCTGGACTGTTTATCTGCTTGGGGCATCAGCTCGCTGCTGAAGCTCATGTGTGCTTAATCAAGCGGGCAGTCAAAGCTATTCAAGGTGGAGCGCCAAAAGGATTAAGCGAGGCGGCCGATCAGATTGAAAAAGTGGGCAATGGACTGCAATGGGAAAAAGAGCGCTTTGCGACAACGCAAATTGAAAAGGCCGAGCTTAGCGGTCATGCTCTTTGTGCCTATCAAGTACCAAGTCCTGCAGAGATGAATGTGCCAGAAGAGGTTATTGAAACGTATGAATTAACAGCGCAAGCACGCGGATTGATTGATTTAATGCAGCAGTACGCTGGAGATTTAAAAATTGATATGTTTCACCGCGATATTGCCACGCAGGAAGCTGCTATTTTTTGCAGCTGGGCATATACAAAAATTTATGAGGCGTGTTTGTATCATCGGTCCGAGCTTGCTGTGTAGCGCGCTCAACTGGTTACTTTCTTTGCCCTTTTCGATCAAGATTTTGGCATCGACAAGGTCAAATGGTAAAATTGTGACTGCTAATGCAGCGACCTGTATTTTTTACCGCGACTTTGATACTTCTCAGATGAAGCGCTCTTTTACAACGTAGTTTCATCCAGAATTAACCGATGATTTGCAAGATTTTGCTCATTGCAGCCCGCCAAGTTATGAAGAATTAAAAACAAATGCCGGCAATCGTATGCTGGTACATTTACTTCAAGAAGGATTACACGATGCATAAAAACTTTAATCAGCCGCATAAGCTGGGATTATTTGGTTTTTTGATGATCACCGTTTCGATGGTGGTAACCATATACACTTATCCAACATTTGCAACAGCTGGATTTTCACTGATTTTCTTTTTGCTTTTTGCCGGTTTTCTCTGGTTTATTCCCGTGTGCTTAACAGCGGCAGAAATGGGAACAGGCGCTGGAGGCTGGTCAAATGCTGGCGTTTACAGCTGGGGCACTGCAGCTCTTGGGGAGCGTTGGGGCTTTAAGATGATTTATTTACAGTTCATGGAAATTTCAATAGGCTTTGTACCGATGCTCTACTTCATTACAGGAGCGCTAGGATACTTATTTGACGCACCCATTTTAAGCCAGCCCGGCTGGGCACAATTTGGGATTATTTTTGCTATTTTTTGGATCATATCTTTGGCAAGTTTTTGGGGAACGCGCATTACCAAGTACATTGCGTCTGCAGGTTTTGTTTTGGGAGTGCTGCTGCCAGCCTTGATATTGATAATCTTGGGCTTTATATTTGTAAATGAAGGAAACACAATACAAATTGTGCTGAATGCAAAAACGTTTTTTCCCTCTTTTAAGGAAAGCAGTACGCTTGTTGTATTAGCTTCGTTTGTCCTAGCATTTATGGGAGCAGAAGCGTCCGCTGTCCACGTCAATCACTTGAAAAATCCAGGACGCAATTATCCTCTATCAATCCTTATTCTTGTGATTACAACGATTACGATTGGATCTTTAGCTTCCCTAACGATTGCTATGACCATTCCAAGAAGCGACATTTCGCTTAACGCAGGGATTGTAGAGGCCTTTAACTATTTGTTTGCTCATTACGGGCTTAGTTGGGCGCGCAACCCTATTGCAACGCTTGTAGCAGTCAGCGCTATTGCAGAAATTGCCTCCTGGGTAAACGGTCCTGTGCGCGGTATGCTTTTTGCTGCTCAATCAGGGCTATTGCCGCCGCGTTTGGCAAAAATGAACAAGCACCACATGCCCACTCATCTCATGCTTGTGCAAGGAGTCCTTGTTACAGTTTGGATGGTTGTTTTAACGTTTGGATCGCAAGGAGGGGGGAATATGGCCTTTTTTACAGCCATTGCCTTAACTGTGATTTCCTATCTCACGATGTATGTCCTAATGTTTCTTTCGTATTTGGTACTAAAAGTCAAAAACCCTGATAATCCACGTCGATTTAATCTACCTGCGCCACTGGGTTGGGTTGTTTCATTAGTGGGCTTGGGTGCGACAGTTTTTGCCTTTGTTGTGGCATTTGCGAAGCCTGCTGAAATCTCCAAAGCAATGTATGGAAATTATTTGACGATACTCATCATAGCCTATTTAGCGATTGTCATCCTGCCACATGTTGTTTATAGGTATGCGCGCAAACGTGAAAAGGGGTGGAAAAAAGAAGTTGCTTCAATGATCAAAAAAGGCGAAACGTTTCAAACGAAAGCTTCTATTAAGTAGAAGTTCTTGGCATGAAAAAGCCCACTTGCTTAGGAGGGGGAAAGCAAGCGGGCAGGGGAGGAATAAAGATATTATTCCAAAATTAGTTAAGCAGCTTTGATCTTAATGTCAACGCCAGCTGCTACTGGTAAAACTTTCAGCTTGTCGATGGTGTCAGCCGTCGGGTTCATGATGTCTAGCATGCGAATGTGCGTGCGCATCTCAAACTGCTCGCGTGACTTGCGGTCAACGTGAGGAGAGCGTAGCACGGTGTAAACTTCTCGCTTTGTTGGCAGTGGTATCGGTCCGACAACGCGTGCGCCTGTGCGCTTTGCTGTCTCTACGATATCTGCTGTTGATTTGTCCACGCTGCGTGCGTCGTATCCTTTTAGGCGGATGCGAATGCGTTTGCGCTGTTGCGTCTGCGCTGCGGGTTGTTTCGTCTTGGTTGCCATATGGTTTTATTTCCTTTGCTGTACAATTTCTTCTTGCAACTTCTTAGGGACGGCCTCGAAATGGGATGGTTCCATTGTGTAGGTCGCACGTCCTGCAGAAAGTGAGCGCATTTGCGTTGAATATCCGAACATTTCTTTGAGTGGAACCTCTGCTGTGATTTCGATGGCTCCGCCAACACTGCCTTGGTTCATGATGCGTCCGCGTCTGCGGCTAATGTCACCCATGATGTCACCTAGATAATCTTCAGGTGTTGTCACAACAACTTTCATGACGGGTTCTAGAAGCTGTGGTTGGCATTTTTGAGCGCATTCGCGCAGGGCCATGGATCCACAGATTTTAAAGGCCATTTCGTTAGAGTCAACTTCGTGGTACGAGCCATAAACGATGTCAACTTTAACATCTACAAGGGCATAGCCAGCAAGAACGCCTGTCGCAAGACCTTCTTCGATACCCTTGATCACGGCTGGAATGTATTCTTTAGGAATCGCTCCACCAACAATTTTGCTTGTGATGACGTTACCGGCACCTTTCTCGTTGGGTTCCACCTCAAGGTTAACGTGAGCATATTGACCACGTCCACCAGATTGCTTGACGTATTTTGTCTCGACTTTTCCAGGGGCTTGAATTGATTCTTTGTAAGAAACTTGTGGGTTACCGACATTCGCTTCAACTTTAAATTCACGGAACATGCGGTCTTTTAAAATCTCTAGGTGGAGCTCGCCCATACCCGAGATAATTGTTTGGCCTGTTTCTTCGTTGCTTGAAATGCGGAATGTTGGATCTTCTTCAGAAAGAGCTCCAAGTGCTGTCGATAGTTTTTCTCGATCTGCTTTTGATTTTGGCTCAATTGCCATTGAGATCACAGGCTCAGGAAATTCCATTTTTTCTAGAATGATCGTTCCTTTTTCATCACATAACGTATCGCCGGTACCAGTAAATTTAAGACCGATACAAGCAGCAATGTCACCTGTAAAGAAGGCATCTTTGTCTTCTCGTTGGTTTGCATGCATCTCTAATAGTCTAGAAACGCGTTCTTTCTTCTCTTTTGTAGAGTTAAGAATGGCTGTGCCCTTTAATAGTGTGCCTGCGTAAATACGAACAAATGTCAGGCGGCCGACGTAAGGGTCTGTAACGATTTTAAAAGCAAGAGCGGCTAAAGGCTCGTCATCAGATGGTTTAACGATGATAGCCTCGTCGGTATCTGAATTAATGCCTTTTACAGCACCTCGATCTAGAGGTGAGGGCATCCAGCGAATAATGCAATCTAAAAGAGGTTGAACCCCTTTATTTTTAAAGGCTGTTCCGCAAAGAGCTGGGTTGAATTTGTTAGCAATGACGCCTTTACGGATGACTGCGTGAATTTCGTCTTCAGTAAGCGTTTCAGGGGCTTCTAAAACTTTCATCATGAAGTTTTCGTCTTCTTCGTCCACAGTTGCAAGCTCTTCTAAAAGGGCTGCGCGCATCTCCTTACACTTGTCTTTTAGATCTGCTGGAACCTCGGCCACTTCATAATCAGCGCCCATTGTTTCGTCATTAAAGATGTAGGCTTTCATAGAAACGAGGTCAACCATGCCCTTGAAGTCGCCTTCAGAGCCGATAGGACACTGAACGGGAACGGCATTCGCTTTGAGTTTTTCCCTAAGAGATTTTACAGCATTGAAGAAATCTGCGCCTGTGCGGTCCATCTTATTGACAAAGATAATGCGAGGTACGCCGTAGCGTTCGGCTTGGCGCCAAACAGTTTCAGACTGCGGTTGCACGCCAGCAACAGCGCAAATAACAGCAACGGCACTATCGAGAACGCGCAGTGAGCGCTCAACTTCGACGGTAAAATCAACGTGGCCGGGAGTGTCAATGATGTTAATCTTACAATCTTTCCAGTAAACAGTTGTTGCAGCGGAGGTGATTGTGATCCCACGCTCTTGCTCTTGTTCCATGTAATCCATGGTTGCTGCGCCTTCGTGGACTTCTCCAATTCGGTGGGATTTTCCTGAGTAGAAAAGGATGCGTTCGGTGCATGTTGTTTTACCAGCATCAATGTGTGCCATGATGCCGATGTTGCGTACGTTTTGTAGTTTGTCTTTTGGTGAGCGCTCTGCCATCTGGGTTTCCTTAAAATTTACTGAAGCTTGCAAAGGCT
>JAUILX010000218.1 GCA_030433395.1 Chlamydiia bacterium | reverse complement strand
CCTGAACAATATCTTGTGCAGATACTGAACCATAAAGGTGACCCTGACCATCAGCTTTCACAACGTGGCGGAAAGTTTTATCTTTAAGATTCTTTGCAACAGCTTGTGACTCTTTGCGGTCAGCTGCAGACTGGACCATGCGCTCTTCCTTTAAACGCTCTTGCATGCGGATCGTGCGCTTGTCTGCCATGACAGCAAAGCCGCGTGGCAACAAAAAGTTGCGAACAAAGCCAGGCTTTGCACCTTTAACGATCTCACCTTTTCGCCCCAGATTATCGACATCTTTTAAAAGGAGCATTTCTTGATTATTTCTTCGTGTGGTCATTTTAATAAAACTCCTAACCTTGTGCAACAAATGGTAATAGCGCCATATAGCGGCTGCGCTTAATAGCATTAGCTAGCGAGCGTTGATGACGTTGAGAGACGTTTGTGATGCGTCGTGGCAAAATTTTGCCTTGCTCTGTAATAAAACGCTTAAGCATTTCGGTGTCTTTGTAGTCAATTTCGTGTGGCTTGATGCCTGCAGCGATAAAAGGACAGGCTCTTTTACGCTTAAATTTCACATCGACTGAAAGTTTTGCATTTCGACTCATGATTATCCCTCGATAGCTACTAATGGTTTAAATTCAATTTTCTCTTTAACTTCTTCTGCCTGAAGCGTAACAAAACGCAACAAGTCTTCATTGAGATGGTAGTCACGCCAAAGAGGCTTGATTACATCTGCTGGTGCTGTGAAGTAAAGAAGGTAATAGTGACCTTCGCGCTTGCCTTTGATATCGTAGGCTAGCTTTTGACGGCCGCGGTCGTGAATCTTATGGACTTCACCACCTTTTGCCTCAATACCCGTTGTGATTTTATCTAGCGCTTTAGCGCGAGCATCATCACTAAGTGTCGAGACGAGGATGTACATCCCCTCATAAAGTTGTTTTTTTTGTTCTTTGCTCATTCTAATCCTTCAACTGAGGCTGCTACACGCGCGGCTGTTTGGAAGCCGTGCTCTAGCCATGTTTTACAAACTTGTTTAGCTTGCCCTATTATCTGGGGCAAGGCGCTTTGCTCGCCCTCCGAAAAGGAAGCGAGCACATAATCACTTAAGGTTGTTCGACCCTGATCGCCGATCCCAATTTTGAGTCTCGGATAACCTTCTCCAAGAAGCTCGCTAATGTCTTTCAGCCCATT
>JAUILX010000060.1 GCA_030433395.1 Chlamydiia bacterium | reverse complement strand
CTCTTCGTCGGTTACCCAAACGACACCTGGTCCACCTGTGCAGCATTTGCCACAACCAGTGCATTTAAATTTTAGTCCTTTTTCGTACCATTTGGCCATGTAAATCTCTCCTTTTGAATGCTGCGCCAGCCTTTGTCGTCCCAGTGATAGACATTAATGTCGCAAGCGGCAGGTTTTAGATCGAGGGTATTGAATGAACTTAGCATATGGTGGGCTGCGCTTCCAGAGTCTAGTATAATTGGTAAATGAGAGTTACGCAGATCGGCTAAACATAGGCGGTGTGTGTGCCCATGGAGATAGAGCTGTACTTGGGGGCTTTTTTCTAGAAGGCTTTGTAGAGCTGGTCCTCTTTGCATGCGTCTTCTTTTGCTCTCATGCTGAAAAAAAGGAAAATGGTTGATCATGAGAACTTTTTGTCCTTTAGGAATATGATCTAAGACTGTGGGCAAAAGTTTTTCTAGTGCATCTGGAAAAAGGCCTTCTGCGGAAATCAATGAGGTTGCAAGTGTTGTGTCAAGAGCAACAAGCCACCACCCATCACAGAGCGGCCCATCGGTCACGCGTGCATCAGATAAGCGAAAAGAGCTTGTTTTATATTGATCGGGGAAAGTTTTATAAAATGTATTTTTACGCATGTTTTGTGCGGTGTAGCAATCATGGTTGCCTGGAATAGCAAACCATTCAATGCCAGCATCATCTAGGGACTGAGTAAAGTTTTTAGCTAAGGCAAACTCCTGATCATTTCCAGTGGATGTGAAATCACCAGTGAGTAAACACATCTGGGTTCCAATCTCTTTTAAATAAGGGATGAGCTCAAAGGGACGCTTGTTGCAGTAGGCCTTGCCTCTTCTTGTGAGGGTATTAAGGTTTCCTAGCCAGCGTTTTGAAAAAACCTGCCCAAGTCCAAAGGTGGGTTTTGCAAAGTGCAGGTCGGAAAGATGAGCAATGCGCATTTCACTAGTCTAACTTATCGAGAAATATTTGACGAGGACGACGATAAGTCCTCCAGTGGCAAAAGCTGCAATGCCAAATGCTGTTAGGCGACGCATGAACTGAATATAACGGGGAGGGATGCGGTCGCGCAGCCCTAAAACAGCTAGAGTTACAAGTGTCCACCAGCAAAGAGAGCCTAGACCAACGCCTAGCACTGCCCCCATGCCTTGGAATGCAGAATAGGGGGCTAAGTTGTGAGCTCCCAAGAGAAGAAAAATGGCTCCAAAGCCGAGAATGCGCAATGGGTAGGCTAAGGCCAATACAAGAGCTTGCCCAAAAGCTTTAAGTTTTTGTAAAGGCATCTCTATAGGTGGGGTGATTGGCTCTTTGCTCATTTGGTATGAGCGAAAAGCTAAGAGATAAAGGACGCTGGCTCCAACAATGGCAACTAAAATCGGGTTTAATTTGAAATTATCGATAGAAAGATCTAGAGCCCATAGAGCTATGGATGACCATAGAAGTTGGGTTAAAGCGATCCCAAATCCGGCTGCCATGCCGCATATCCAGCTGCGCTTGATAACGAAGTGGGCACAATAGAGGGCAGCTGTTACAGAAACAATGCTATAGCAGAAGCCAGCGATCAGGCCTTTACTAAACAATAAAATAAATGTGTTCATATTCTATTATTAACATATTTGTTAATAAATAATTTGAAAAACTATACGATAGTTGTTATTATGAAGGTATAACTAAAAAAGGATACTGTTATGGCGGATCGAAAAAAACCTAAGTCTGAGGCCTCTAAGCTCTATAAGGGACAAAAAAAGCACCCAGTTGAGCAAATCTTTGAAATGCGTTGGGCTTTTAAGCAAGAAATTGCTGGGCTGAAGCGCTCATTTGAAGAAGATATTAATTGTATCGGAGCTTTTTTTCGCGGTACACAAGAAAAGGCGACTGTAAAAGGGCTTCCTCATGAGTATTTCAAGGGCGAGGGACCTCGCTTTGCGCATGCTTATTACCGCCTATTTTTTAGCAATCCTGAGCTTTTCCCAGGTCAAAAGGATCATCCTAGTGATTTCGATGCATGGTCTACGTATGAAACATTGACCAATGCTAATTTTGATCCAGATGATAATCCAGGGCTTTTAGAGCTTGTAAATTTACGTACGGCTTTAGAGCATTATGAGTATAAAGGGCGCTCAATAAATGCAATTATTCGGGAAGCCGAAGAAACGGGAAGTTACAAAAATTTAGAAGAGGCTATGAATCAGATGGTTGCTCAGTACTATGAAGCGACCAAGAAGGAATCAGACGCCTAAGTGTTTTTATAACGTAGCGCGTGGGTGCAAACAAGCGCCAATGATTTTCCCTGACTCTTGAGCCTTTGAAGTTAGGTATCCAGCGTGGAGGCGTTAAAACTTCCCCATTTCTCCAACCCGGTCTCCATAGTTTCATCCGCTTATAGCAATCGGAGATCACGACCGTTGGCAGATGCATATTGCTAGCTAAATGGCCTGTGCCAGAATCGTTTCCAACAAAAGCTCCTGATTCATATAGAAGGGCCGCTAAATCTGCTAAAGATGCAAGGTAGGGCAGCTTAAACCCTGCTTTTTCCACGGCTAAAAAGCCAGGTCGCTCAGCGGCGCTAACAGCAAAAATGGGTTCAAAGCCCTTTTTCCTTAACCATTTGGCTACCTGGATAAAAGATGTTAATGGCCATCTGCGCAATGAAGAGCCTGCACTTGGATGAATGATGATTCGATGGGGGTATTTGTTAAAGGTGTAGTTACTCGGTGGTGTTAATCCATTATTTTTTGATGTTTGTCTTAGGTTTAAGACGTTAGCAATTGATGAAGCGATATTATTGGCCATGGTTTTTTTGGGATCGAAGACTTGATCCCAGGAACTTAGACCTTGATGTTTTGTGCTTTCATAAGTTGGAAAAAAGATGCTTGTAATTGCATCTGGAAGGGTTTTGCACTTTTTGATGATGGAGTTTATTCTTTCTGAGTTGTCGTTTTGGATAACAATTAAATCAAAATCACTTAACTCGTCTAAGCTCAAGTCTGCTTCTAAACGGTGGGTATCAAACCAGCTCTGAAGTTGGGGTAATTTCGAATGGTAGGTTGTTACAACGTAGCCTTCCATTTGTAGGCGGTGTGAGGCAATCATCATTAACAGACCGTCACCAATGCCTTGAGCGCAGATAACCGCTGCGCGCTTCATGGCATAGCCTTTGTTAGCTTTTTAAATGCTTTTAGGACACGATTGGGTGAAACAAAGCGCTGCCAGTAAAGGTCACGCCATCGTATGCCAATGCCCTTAAAGTTCGGGATTGGGACTTGAGAGGCCACCACAAGGCCTGTTTGCCAGCTGGGACGCCAACGCTTGATTTGCTTCGGGTTGTCGCTAATTGTAAGTGTTGGAGTGCCAACCATGGATGCTAAATGTCCTAACCCCGAGTCGTTTCCAATAAAATAACCAGACTCATGGATATAGTTGGCCACATTTGGCAAGTCGCTCAAGTGGGGAACGTCAAACCCGATATCTTTCCATTCAGCTCTTTCATCTTCTGCGACGATAAAGGCAGGAGAAAAGCCTTGTTCTTGTAATTGGCCAGCAAGTGTTTTAAATTGATTTTTTGACCATTGCTTGAGGCGATTGCGGCTTGTGGGATGGATGGCGACCCGTCTTTTTTTTGTTCTGTATTGATTTTTGTCCAACCAGTTAATAATGACTGATTTTGATGTTTTTCGATTTAGCCACTTGGAGCATGCATTTGTGATATGCTGAGCTAAGGGGCTGCTGTCATTGCACAAATAGTCATTGTTATATGTCCATTTACTCAATCGTTTATTCCATTTGGGGAATATAAAATGGCAGTTATCGGGGCGTGCATTTAGAAGACTCCATGAACGTTTAGAATTGTCATTTTGAACGATAACAAAATCTATTTCTCTTATAGCGTCTAGGCCTGGGTAGGGTAGAAACTCATAGTCAGGAAAAAGAGACTTTAGGGCTTGATGCTCATCGCTGAAAACGCACGTGTGGTAGCCAGCTTCTATCAAGCTTTTGGCTGCGATCATCATGAGCAGGCCATCTCCTAGGCCACTGCTGCAAACTACAGCTGCTCGCTTACTCATTGTCTTCTTCTGGAGCCTTCCCAATCAGCACCTCCGAGAGCAGTACAACAGCGGCAGATGAGCTGGCAATGCTAAGGGATTGCATGATCACTTTGGCTGGATCGATGACACCAACCTTCATTAGATCTTCTACCTGCTCAGTAGTCACATTAAATCCAAAAGCTGCGCCCTTGCTCATCACCTCATCAAGTATAATTGAAGGGTCGAAACCGACATTGCTAACGAGTTGTCTAAACGGCGCTTCACATGCTTTTTTAACAATTTGTGCGCCGATCTTCTCATCGCCGTTTAGTCGGAGAGAGTCAATTGCATTGCGCGCTTTCAATAGAGCTACGCAGCCGCCAGGAACAATTCCTTTTTCAAGGGCTGCTTGTGTTGAATTTAAGCTATCTTCAAACATCTGTTTTTTCTGCTTCATTTCAGGCTCACTCGATCCGCCGACATAAATGACAGCGACTCCACCTTGGAGTTTTGCCTTACGTGTTGCAAGCTTTTGCTTTTCATAGTCATTGCTTGCATCTTTGATCTGTGTATCAATTTGTTTAATGCGTGTATCAATAGCATCTTTACAGCCTTGGCCGCCGACAATAACCGTGTCTTCTTTAGTGATTTCGCATGTTTCTACTTGACCGAGTACTTCGAGAGTAGCATCTTTTAAATGCATGCCAGTTTCTTCGCTGACGACAGTTGCTCCTGTTAGTGCAGCCAAATCCTGTAGCATTTCTTTACGCTTATCACCAAAGCCAGGTGCTTTAACAGCACAGACTTTTAATGTACCTCGTAGCACATTGACAACAAGCGTTGATAGGGCATCACCTTCGATATCATCTGCGATGATTAGCAGTGTTTTTCCAGCGGCAGCTGTTTGTTGGAGAAGTGGTAAAATTTCTTGAATGCTATTGATCTTCTTGTCAGTAATCAAAACGCTTGCGTCGCTTAATAGAACGCGCATTTTCTCTTGGTCAGTGCAAAAGTATGAGCTTGCATAGCCTTTATCAAATTGCATTCCTTCTCGCATATCGATATAGTTTTCAGTTGTTTTGCCCTCTTCAACAGTGATGACACCATGTCTTCCAACTTTTTTAATAGCTTCGCTGATCAGTCTGCCAATATCACGGCTACCAGAAGCTGAAACTGTTGCAATATCTTCAATTTCTTTATCGGTCTTTACCTCGTGTACGCTTTTCTCTAGTGTTTCTAAAACAGATTTAACACCTTGCTCTATCCCGCGCTTGATTAAAATAGGGGAGGCGCCTGATACGATGTGCTTGATGCCTCCTGCAACTATAGCTCTTAAAAGTAGAATTCCAGCTGTCGTACCATCGCCTGAGATTTCTTTAATTTTAGATGCAACTTCCTTACCCATAGAGATGCCCATATTAACATACTGATCGCTCACATCGATATCTTTGATAACTGAATTGCCATCATTGGTAATTTTAGGAGCTCCCCGGCCTGTATCCAGTCCTATGTTTTGACCCTTAGGGCCGAGCGTAACACCAGCAACATCGGCAAGAATATCGATGCCTTCTTTGAGTTTTGTGCGTGCCTCTTCTTTAAAAATCAATTCTTTTGTATCTGACATCTTCAATCTCCTATTTTACCTAGTAACACCATACCAAAGGGCTCTCTTAGAATCAAGTGTGCCAGTCGCGATAAAGATCTTGTCGGGATACACTGCCTAGGTCTGCGGCAATTTTAATAGCCTCCTTTACAGGCAGATCAAAGCTTAGCATCAGCTCTTTAACAAAAGTTTTTGGTTCAAAGCTCCACTCTTTTTTGCCCTGAGAAATCACTAGGCAAAATTCGCCTTTGGCTTTTACGCATTGCAGCTCTTTGGCAGTGCCGCGCACAATTTCTTCAAATCTCTTTGTGAGCTCTCGCACCAGACAAATTTGTCTTTCCGCGTCCAGTTTTTCAAGGTCTAGCAATGTTTTTGCAATTTGGTGAGGTGTTTCATAAAAGAGGCTGACCCCGCGATAGGCTAATGCACTAATGAGCTGCGTTTTTCTCTCGCCTTCTTTTTTAGACAAAAACCCACCAAATTGGGCTCTTTCATGCTCAAAGCCGCAGACGGCTAGAGCGCAACTAAATGCGCACGGGCCTGGAAGTATGCTGACGGTAACGCCTCTTTTGTGACAGGCATCAATGAGCGCTTGCCCGGGATCGCAGATGCCAGGCGTGCCTGCATCACTGATCAAGCAAAATGTCTTACCGCTTTCGATCTTTCCCATCAGCTCATCAATGCGCTTTTT
>JAUILX010000217.1 GCA_030433395.1 Chlamydiia bacterium | reverse complement strand
AGCACAAAGAAAATTTAATACTTTAAAGTACATCATATTTAGTATTTAACGCGAGTTGCGGATCAACTCCCTTGAACTGGCCCATCTTTTGGCGATCTTTCTAGGAAAAACTGCTTGAGGATAGCGCGTTGGCTATCCACTGCGCAGATTTTTCTAGAAATTTCATCAAAAATATGCACCATTTCATAGATAGTTGATCCGCAACTCGCGTTATTTACTGAAGGGTTTTAAGGAGAAGGCCGGCTAGGGCATAGCGATTTTTTGGGTGGCCGTCGCCTATCGCTTTTAATAAGATATCAATGCTTTTATCCTCTTGGCGGCTGGCCAGGGTCTGATAAGACTCGACAAGTAGCTGGGAGGTTTCTTCGGGGGTGAGGGAAAAAGGGGTGAAACTTTGCTTGGCACCTTTAGGCGATGAAGGGCGAAAGCGAATAAGTTCTGAATCTTTAAAGCGGGTGATTTCTTTGATGACAAGCTCTTCATAGGGGCCTTCTGCGCCAAGGCGTAGCAGGCCTAAGTTGCAAAAGCCGCGCACGAGAGGAGCACCAGGAGCATTTGAGAAAATTTTTAGCAGCTCGGTAGCTTCGGGGCTTTTGTTATTTTCAAGGAGATGAACTAGCGGGGGAATAAGGGGTGTAACGCGAGCACTAAAAACGCTACGAGCTATGTCAAGGAAGGCTGATTGGGGAAGGTCTAGGGTTGCTTGCAGGACGCGGTATTTCAAATCGAGTGTGATTGCAAGGACATCGGTTTGGGCGAGTTTAGCATACTTTTCAGAGGATGTGGCAAAAGACCAGGCGGTTTGAGCGCGCCCAGTTGAAAAGATGGGTTGGCAGCCAAGCTCTTGGGGGTATGAGGTGAGAAATTCTGCAATATAGGGCACACATGCGGGGTTTTTGCGCTGCAAAAGAGCTAGAGCTGCATTGAACTGTATAGCGCGATCTTTGCTCTGTAGTAGCTTTTCTAAGGTCTGCTCACTTCCATCGACAGACCCTAGAAACAGTACAGCGAAAAGATCGCCTTTATTTGCCATATCGATGATCTTATTTTGGACGTTTGTCTCTCCGAGCTGATAAAGTGCTTTAAGAGCTGCCAAACGCACGTTTTCGTATGGGGATTTGCTGAGCTGGGTGAGTCGCTCGCGCTGGTGAGTATCTCCAAGCATTCCAAGCGCTAGGGCGCATG
>JAUILX010000059.1 GCA_030433395.1 Chlamydiia bacterium | reverse complement strand
TAGAAAAGCACCTCAATAGAAAACAAACCAGCCCATTGCATGGAGATCAGCTAGAGCACACACACCTAAACATCAACCGAAAAGCCAAAAGGCAGATTGACGCTTTTTTAGAAAAGAATCCCGACTACCGAGAAGACCTTTATCTGCCACAAAGCTCCATCAAAAGCGTCATCCAAGCTCTCCATACCCAAGACACCAAAACCCTACAAACACTACTCAGAAAAGACAAAAGGCTCCTAGGAAAGCACTACAGTAGCCTAGAGGTGTCAGAGTCTTCAGAAAAAACAACCCTGTTAGAACTTGCGTGTACCATCAGCCCCGAAATCTTAAGCCTTGTAGTACAAGCGCATCAGCAAAAGCCAAACCTCACCCTCGAGCTAATCAGCAAAACAACACAGCATCTACAAGTCAAAGGCGTCAAAGTCCTCATGCAAACCTTTAAGCAAAACCCAGAAACCAACCTCCCATTAGCAATAGATGCAAACAACCCACTCTTTCTGCAAGCCCTTCTTGAGCTAGGGGCTAACCCAAATGTAGGAGACCCCACACCTTTACACCAAGCAGCACAAAAATCAGACCTACATCCGACAATCATTGATCTGCTCATCGAATATGGAGCCGATGCTAAAGCCGTCAATGACCAAAGGCAAAGACCTTCTACTCTAGCCAAACAACTCGGCCATCTAGCAACAGCCGAGCGCATTGAGCAAAAACGGCAAGAGAAAAAGCTCAAACACCTCATAGAGCCTCTCATCAAAGAGCTAGCAGAGCAAAAGCAGCAGCTTACGCAAGTTCGTCGCCTGTTAGGAGTCACGCATCAAGCACTCATAGGCTTAGAACAAAGCCGTACCGGTAGAAGTGCAATGCGAGCAATTCAAGAGCTACGTTTTGAAATTGGAGAAGAGCTAGGGATCGGGCAAGTCCGAGAAATTGCCTCACTTCTACCCGCACAAGCGTTAGGAGCAGCCGCTTGGGCGCATCTAGGAGACGTTGGGGAAGAGCCACCCTTACCTGAAAACATGGAAGCTATCCTAGCCGAGCCCTGCCCAACAGCGCTAGGACTAAAGCGTTTTGGCACAACCATCGGTGAGACCCATATTTTAGTGCTCATTCCCGCCACCCTCAACGGCGAAAAGCTTACTTTGGAGCGCTTCAAAACCCTCCTCGACAGCAGAGACGGCCCTAAAATCACCCGTTGGCTTCCCGGAGGCAACGGAAACAACCATGCGGCTGTTAGCTATTGGGCGCTCATAAGCAAAGACTGCATCCAAGGCAGCAAAAGCAAAACCTATGCTCAGCAAAAACAAATGGTAGCGCAGCTGGGAGATCGCTATCGACTGCCAAAATTTATTGAAATGGTCTTTGGGCTGTACTTGCAAGAAGTCACCCATCACGATAACCTTTACGCAAATTCATGGGGCCGTTGCGAGGAAATGCACTCGGATAGGTATCCGATGGCTTGCCGCGGTTTTGGCGGTGGTGGTGGCGTCAGCTACCAGGACGACGTTGCCCGCATCAAAATGGGGGTGGGGGTTTTCCGATTGGCACAACCATCGGTGAGACCCATATTTTAGTGCTCATTCCCGCCACCCTCAACGGCAAAAGGCTTGCATTGGAGCGATTCAAAACTCTTCTCGACAGCGGAGACGGCCCTAAAGTCACCTGTTGGTATCCCGAAGGTAATGAAAACAACCATGCGGCTGTGTCAGCTACTGGGCGCTCATAAGCAAAGGCTGCATCCAAAACAGCAAAAGAAAAACCTACGCTCAGCAAAAAAATGGTGGAGTAGCTGGGAGATCGCTGGCGACTTTCAAAAGTGATTAAAATGACCTTTGGGCTGTACTTGGAAGAAGTCGCTTATCATGATAACCTTTAAGCGTTTAGATTATGGACACGCTGCGAGGAAATGCACTTGAATGGGTATCCGATAGCTTACCGCGGTTTTTAGCAGCATAGGACAAGGCGTAGAGTAATAGTGCGCTAATGAGAATAAGAGCAAGGTCTGGCGTGAGCCAGCTTGCTCTTATTTTTATGTTCAGAAATTGCGGGGGATAGCGGATTAAATCGAGCATAAAGGTTGTCCAAAGGGTGTTGAATGCATGCAGGGGCGCGCCGAGAGGGCCGATGCTCAAGCCGATAATGAGGCAGGTGAGGCAGACGATTAGCATTGGGGGGATGAGCAGGTTATAAAGGAGGCTCAAGAGCGGGAAAGAGCCAAAAAGGGCAGTTATCATGATGCTCATGGTTGCGTTGACAGCTAGTGTTACAGCGATCATTTTACGAAAGAAACCGCACATGATAAACTCACAAAGACCAAGGTTTGAAAACTGTGCGATTTCATGGCGTGTGCGGGGCAAGAATAGCTTGCCTGTGAGTCGATGCATGGTTGGGTAGAATAGCAGGATTGAAAGTGTGGCGGTGTAGGTCATCAGAAAGCCGCGGTGCAAGATGTGCTCGGGGAAAAGAATCATTTCAAATAGGGCTGCTGCGCCAACAAAGTTAATGGGGTGGCCGTAGCGACCGGTGAGCCTACCTAAGAGCGCAATATCGATCATGGCGCAGGCGCGTAAAACAGAAGGGCTATCCCCAAGCATCCACGCGTAGGCATTAATGACGATGAGTAGCAGCGGTGTGACCCATCTGAAAGGGAATGTTTTTTTAAGCAGCCAGCCGATCAGCATGGCGATGATTCCAAAATGAAGTCCAGAAATGGCTAAGATGTGTGAAAGACCTACTTTGTTAAAGTAAAAGCGCATGTGGCGATTTTCAAGCTCGCCACAAAGGATAGCTGAAAGAAACTCTGCAGCTCCTTTTTCTTTGATATTTTCTTGAATATGCTTTTTTAGCTTGTGCTTAAGGCGATAGCGCACTCCTACGATGGAGAAGGATTTGGGCTCTTTGATCCATTTTGTTCCTTTATCGGGCTTGAAAAGAAGGCTTTTTCCTTTTCCAGGTTTGAGCGTTCCTGAAACTTTATAGGTGCCATCAATGGGGAGCTTTTTGCGGTTAAGAAGAAGGAGGGAGACGGGATAATTGTCAAAATGTCCGTAGATAATGGTGCCATTGCCAAAAGGGAGCTGTGCATGTGCAGAGCGTGATGGGACGAATTGGCCTGTGAGATGTATAGGTGTTTTGATTTGATGGGGGTTATCAGCTCTTAAGTAAGCGCAAATAAAGCCTATAGCCAAAAATAAAATCATGTGTTTTGGTGTGAATGAAAGATAGACGACGGCGATGATGCAAAGGGTCAAGCTAAAGGCGTGAAATAGAGCTGTTCCAAGACATAGAGCTATGGCGCAAAAAAATGCTGGCGTGGCGCGGTACAACATACGCGTAGTTTACTGTTTTTTGTCTTTTTCTTCTTCGATGGATTTGTGAATAAGGCGCGCTCCTCGAATGCCTGAAAAGTAATGGAAAAACCAGTTTAGACCGACGCTGAAGCGGTTGCGAAAGCCGATAAGATAGATGATATGAATGAATCCCCATGCGCACCAGGCTAGAAAACCGGCGAATTTAATTTTTCCAAAATAGGCGACAGCTTTTGCTCTCCCAATGGTAGCCATGCTCCCTTTGTCAAAGTATTTAAATCTTGGTCGTAGTTGTTGTGGAATGCGTTTTTTAATGATTTGAGCAATGTAGGCACCCTCTTGGATGGCTGCGGTGGCAACGGCTGGAATGGGCTCTCCTTTTTTGCTGAGCATATGAGCGGCATCGCCGATAACGAAAATTTCGGGTGAATTGGGAATTGATAGGTCTTTTTCAACGAGGACACGACCTTGGCGATCGAGATCTGCATCAAGGGAGCGAAGAAGTGGAGCTGCTTGGTTCCCAGCTGCCCAGATCACATTTTTTGATTCGATAAACCCATCTTCGAGTTCTACGCCTTGATCTGTAACGTTTGTAACGCGCTTTCCTGTCATGACGCTCACGCCCATTTTTTCTAAGTCTTTGCAAGCGCGCTTAGATAGCTTTTCTGGATAGGGTGGAAGCACTCTTGGAGCTGATTCAAGTAGATAGATGCGGGCTTTTTCAGGCTTGATACGGCGAAAATTGCGGATCATGGTTTTGTGGGCGATTTCAGCAATGGCTCCTGCCATCTCAACACCTGTTGGTCCTGCTCCAATGATGACAAAATTGAGATATTTGTTCGCTTCTTGAATGCTGTCACATCGCTCGGCTTTTTCAAAAGATGTGAGAAGGCGCTCGCGGATATTCAGGGCGTCTGAAACTGTTTTTAGACCGGGGGCAAATTTTTCCCACTGATCATTTCCAAAATACGAGTGTCGAGCGCCGGCAGCAATCACAAGGAAATCAAAGTGCATGGTTTCCCCATTACCAAGCGTGATGAGGCGCTTTTCTCTATCGACATCAACAACATCTCCCATCAGGACGGTGGTGTTTTTGTGATCGCGTAGGATTTCGCGTAGAGGAATAGCGATATCGGCAGGGGATAAGGCTGCGCTAGCTACTTGATAGAGTAGGGGTTGGAATAAATGATGGTTCTTTTTATCGATTAGGATCAGCTCTATTTTAGCCTTTCGCAGGTTTTTGGCAGCATTGAGCCCACCAAAACCTCCTCCAACAATAATTACTCTTGTAAATCCCATAAATGATCCTCGCCGTATTTAACTTTTACCACATCTGAGATTAAATTTTCAAATTTATTATTGGTCCTAATTGAAGTTTTGTTCTAGGATGAAAAATTATGGACGAAGATATTTCTTTTAGCGTCTGCGACCTCTACGCTCGTTATGGTGATCGGCTAAAGCTTGAGCAATGGGACCATGCTAATTTAGATCGCCGTATTATGGTAGCAGAAGCTGAGAGGCCAGGTTTAAGCTTAACGGGTTACGTAAAAAACCGCTCTTTAGGGCGTATTCTAATTTTTGGCCGGGCAGAAATTGACTATTTGCTTGGGCTTGAAAAAGATGTTCAAGAGAAAAGGCTTGCAGAGGTGATTTTGGAAGATGCCCCTGCAGTGATTGTTTCGAGGGGTTTAGAGCCGCTAAAGGCAATGAGAGCTAGATGCGCAGCTTTAAGCATTCCACTACTTTGCACGCCCTCCCCAACGATGCGATTATTTTCAAAGCTCACTGTTATTTTATCTGATGAGTTTTCTCCCATGGTATCAAAGCACGGTACGCTTGTTGAAGCTTTTGGCGTTGGTATATTGATCACTGGTGATTCGGCTGTTGGTAAAAGTGAAGCAGCTCTTGGACTTATCGAAAGAGGGCATCGTTTGATTAGCGATGATGTTGTTCGCATACGTAAACGTGAGGGGAGCTATCTAGAAGGTTCTGGCCCGGAATTGACGCGGCATTTACTTGAAATTCGCGGTATCGGCATCATCAATGTGGCACATTTATATGGCGCAGTTTGTGTCAGTGAAAAGCAGCGTATTGATGTGATTGTCAATTTAGAAGCTTGGAATGATAAAGCCTTTTATGACCGCGTTGGTTTAGAGGAAAAAAGGCGGGATATTTTAGGGATTAAGGTGCCTTTTCACGTCATTCCAGTCAAGCCAGGACGTGATGTTGTAAAGCTGATTGAGACCATTGTTTTGAACCATCGATTAAAAGGTCTAGGATATAATTCAGCAAAAGAGTTTAATAGAAAACTGTTGGAGACAATTGCCTCGAGGCAAAAACAATATGAGAGGGCAGCACCTTGAAGATTGAAAAACAGCTTAAGGTTACTACTGCATTAGGGCTTCATGCTAGGCCAGCTGCCTACATTGCACGCATTTTGCAGCAGAGGCAATCTAAAGTGATTTTCTCGTACAAAAAAGAGACGGTCAATGCTCGGAGTATCATGGGGATTTTAGTCCTGTCAGCACATAAGAATGCTGTGATTGATGTTTTAGTTGATGGCGATGATGCTGATGAAACAATGAAAGCGCTTGAAGAGGCGTTTACAAATCAATTCGGGGAGCGATGAGCAAGCGCAAGGAATTGGTGTTAGAGGGGGCAGCACTAAGCGATGGTATTGCCATTGGAATAGGGCATGTTCTCAAAGATCCCTGCGTCGAGCCAATACCTGAATTCTCTATCGAAAAAAACGATGCGGACTCAGAGATAGAACGTTATCGTCAAGCGCTTGGTAAATCACGTGATGAGCTATTAAACTTACAAGCTTGTGTTGCCTGTGAAAATCCCGATGATGCCACAGCAATCATTGATACACACATACAAATGTTAGAAGATCCATTCATCACAACACACGTTGAAGATCGGATTCGCTCCAGATTACAGAATACAGAAGCAGTTTTTCGATCTGTAATCACAGAATATGAACAGCAATTTTCAAAGCAAACAAACGCCTACTTTCGCCAGCGCCTTATCGATGTACGAGATATTTCTCAGCGTATCATGTGGCATTTGCGCCCTAAGCACAAGCGTGAGCTTT
>JAUILX010000216.1 GCA_030433395.1 Chlamydiia bacterium | reverse complement strand
TGGTTACATTCACAGGGCCTGCTGGAACTTCTTTGTCTGATTGCTCTTTTGGTGGACGATTAGTTGTTTTTTGGTGGTTGGGATTGATGGGTTTGGTAGTTGGAGGAGGAAGAATTTTGTTTTTTGGTGCTTTTTTTTCGTTTTGTGTTTCAGACATGGGGATTTATTTCCTTGTACAATTGGATTGCTTTTGTTTGAAGCTGCTCAAGACTGCCATCGTTTTTGATGACAATATCACTTTTTCCAGCTTTGATGTTTTGAGGGAATTGATTGGCCATCCGTTTGGCATATTCAGGATGGGTGATTGATTGGTCTCTAGTAACGCAAACGGTCGTATCAAACCAACTCTCCCACCCAGCTTCAAAGAGTAAGGGGACTTCAGCAACGAAGAGGTTTGAGTGCGCGCTTGCTTGTTTAATATGTTCAATGATGTGCGGGTGTAAAATTTGTTCTAGAGCTTTGAGTTTTTTTGGGTTATTAAAAACTATTTCAGCCACTTTATGGCGATCTATTTGATCTCCTGTGACTATATCGGGTCCGAGCAGCTCAATCACTGCCTCCCGATCTTGTTCTTTTAAGAGCTTGTGGCCTATGCTGTCTGCATCTGCTACGTCAGCGCCTAGCTCTTTCAAGATCTGGCATAGGGTGCTTTTTCCAGATCTAAAGGCCCCTGTAACCGCGATCTTTCTCAATTATAACACTCCCCCCAATTCTTGCCAACTGATACGTCAACAGCAAGCGGAACTTTCAAGGGGTAAGCTGTTTCCATTTTTTTGACAATTAATTTTTTGACTGCTTCGGTATGAGATTGAAGCACTTCGAAAAGTAGTTCATCGTGAATTTGTAAAACCATGCGACCTAGTTGGGGATTGCTTTTCAACTCTGCATCGATTGCAATCATTGCTATTTTAATGATGTCTGACTGAGTTCCTTGAATGGGTGTATTGACTGCATATCTTTCAGCGGCTGCTCGCAAATGTGGATTTTTACTTTTAATTTCTGGCAGGGGCCTGATGCGGCCTGTCATTGATGTTGCTACTCCGGTGGCGCGAGCTTTGGCTTTGCAATCCTCTATAAACTTTTTGACTTTTGGATGGCGCTCAAAATATGTTGCAATAAATTTTTCTGCATCGTGAAAATCCATTCCAAGGGATGCAGAAAGTCCAAATGCTTGCTGTCCATAGATGATGCCGAAATTAACAGCTTTA
>JAUILX010000058.1 GCA_030433395.1 Chlamydiia bacterium | reverse complement strand
CTTTTTGATATTTTCGCTGAGCAGGTGGAAAAGATAAGTGCCTTTAGAAACGCTGCCTTCATAAAGTTCACTGGCAATTTCAAATAGGTGTGTAGCAACATCATGAATTTCTGCAGAGCTTAATGGGGTATAGGTTTTTTCATTTTGCCCAGTTAACGTGCCTAGTGCTTTTGCAAGAAAGCGTTTAGCAAGAGTAATCATAAGTTGATTCTCAATTGAAAGAGCTTCATCAATACACAAATCCTTAATGTGCATCTCTAGCGCTTTTAAGTCTGCAGGTTTTGCTTTTCCCTCTAGCATTTTTTGAGCATCCTCAGCAACTTGCGTCACCTCAGCGTCAACAAAAAGTGTGTGCCAGCGTCCAAATAACTGAACGAGCGTCTCACGGTGCTTTTCAATCTCAGATTTAAGAAAAGGGCCTTGATCTTCAGACTCAACCTTTTTAATAAAGGATTCTAGAGCCTTAAGCTCATTAGCTAAGTCCAGAAGCACTTCAGGCATAACGAGTGAGCTTTTTAATTCTTTTTGAATAAGAGAAATCCGCTCGTCAGCTTTACGTAATTCAATAAATATGTTATTCATAATGAAAATTATATCATAAAATCATTTAATTTTCAATATAAAAATGAGTTGTGGGGCTCGCTTTCGATTGAGCCATTGATGGCTCTTAACAGCAAACAAGCTAGAGTCCAAGGCTTTTAGCGTAGGCAATAGGGTGTTTAATTCGTTAAGTCCTTCATTATGACCAGGATAGAACATAATGCTCATCGCGCCACCAGCTGGCAGGACATCAAGGCCATGCTCGATGCTTGTGCAAGTCGTACTCAGAGCTGTCGTAATCTCCTTATTCCCTCCAGGCAGATAACCCAAATTATAGACAATAAGTCGCAGATTGGGTCCCAAAGCTTCTTGAGGGAATTGGCTATGACACCTCAGAAAAACATGGGCATTGGGAACGCGTCTTTTAGTTGCCTCTATAGCTGAGGGCTGAATATCGATACAGGTAAGCCTATCAAGGTCTAGCTCATTCAAAAATTGAGCATCATACCCGTTGCCACAAGTTGCATCGATTGCCCAATCCCCAGGTCTTAGATGCTGCTTCCATAGAAGATGTGCTAAACTGACTTGCTTCATAACCATATAATACAGTATAGTGGAAAAACCAATTTCGGGGTATTAGCTCAGTTGGTTAGAGCGCCACGTTGACATCGTGGAGGTCAGCTGTTCGAGTCAGCTATATCCCAAACCAAATAGAGAGAAAAAGACAGTGTTGACTTGCAGTTCATGAGACCATCCACTTTTTTGCGAGCCTACGCTGCATCCCTGACGGCGGCTGCCCTCGTTGAAATATTTCCTAAAGTTACACTCTTGTCCGTGCAGCCAAGGCGATTTGGCTTTTCCCTCACTGCGACTTTGCCTGATGGGATTTCGCAAGAGGCGATCACCTATATCGAAGAGCGCGTTCCTTCGATCCAAAAGCGGCCCGTCAAAGTCTTTGAAATGATGGGCTCTAATGCAGCATCTTTTCTGCGCCACCACCATCAAATGGAGAGGGCCAAGCAAGTTGATAAGCAGGGGATTGCTCAGATTATTCAAATCGGTGAATTTGTCGATATATACCCTTACGATGACGTCGAAACCGATTTTAAGGGATACCGTATTCTTGAGCTTATTGATCATAAAACACATATCGAGCTCATCGGCGTAGCCCATGAAAATCCTGAAGACTCCAAGCACTTTGTAAAGCATTATAAGACCTATAAAGCGCATGATCATGCCAATCAAATCCAATGGCATAATGGTCAGCCTTGTTTCAGCGGAGAGCAAGAAGAGCTTTACTTTAGCCTCATATGCTGTTGGCGCCAATGGGTCAAAGACAATGGAGGATCTTTATACCGCGGCCCCTTGATTCCAAAAAAAGAGTGGTCAGCAACACTTGCGATCACACCTGGAGGGCCAGGACATGAAGGGCTGTTAGATATGCATAACGCAACAACGGCGTGTTTAAATAATGCTCCAATGGCAGCTATTGAAAAAGGGCTAGACTCGCTAGGACTTAAAATCGTCGATAAGACATTTGCACCGGATGCCTACGGAACGTTGTGGCAGCTAGCAGATAAAAACACATTTTTCACATCCATTGAGCGCGTATTTGCGCTAATGATAGAGCAAAAAATCAAACTATGATATCGTTGGAGTATTAACGCATTTATGAAACCAAGACCAAAATCCAGACCAGAAGCAGAGCATCGCATTAATCGCGCTGTGCGTGCACCCAAAGTACGCGTCATTGATAGCGAAGGCAACCAGCTTGGAGTAATGACATCATTTGATGCCATTAAGCTCGCAGAACAAGCAAAACTTGATCTCGTAGAGATTTCACCCAATGCGCACCCTCCCGTTTGCAAAATCATTGACTACGGCAAATTTCGCTATAGTCAAGCCAAGCGCGATAAAGAGCAGAAAAAACTGCAGCACCACACCAAGGTCAAAGAAGTCAAGCTGAAGCCAAACATCGATGAGCATGATTTGCAAGTTAAAGTGCGCCGCGCGCGAGATTTCCTTAATAAAGGTGATAAAGTGCGCTTGACCTGCCAATTTCGCGGTCGTGAGATGGCCCATCAAGATATCGGCATGAGACTCCTTGAGCGCTTTTGTGAGGAGGTCTCAGATCTTGGGCAACGAGAGGCGCCCCTCAAGCAAATGGGACGTATGCTTAGCACCGTTATTGCTCCACTCCCCAAAAAGAAATAGTTTTGTGGGCAAACAACTCACAGAACACAGTTCAGGTTAGGAAAAAATTGAAACAACATATAGAATATTTGAGAAATAAATGCTTGGCCTTAAATAGTGCCTGATGCTATGATGAGACCTTGGTAAACATCTATTTTTAGGAGAAGATTGTGCCTAAGATGAAAACTCGAAAAGCCGTCGCTGCACGGTTTAAAGTGACAGGTACTGGTAAACTCGTTCGCAACAAGCAGGGGAGACGTCATTTGTTGACGCGTAAACCTAATAAGCGCAAACGACAAAACAGGAACTCTGTCCTCGTGGCAGCAACCCATGAGACTAAATATAAAAATCTCATGGACATTTAAATAACTAGATAAGGAGTTATCATGGTACGCGTAACCAACGCCGTTGCCTCGCGCAGACGTCGTAAAAAAATGCTGAAAAGAGCCAGTGGCTTTTTCGGCGATCGCAAAAATCACTTTCGTTTAGCTAAAGATGCCGTGATGAAAGCAATGGCTTACAGCACAGAGCATCGTAAGCAGAAAAAGCGCAATTTCCGATCACTTTGGATCGTGCGCATAGGTGTGGCCGCTAAGATTAACGGGATATCTTATAGCAAGTTAATCCATGGTCTAGCAAAAGCTGGCTGCTCTATCAACCGCAAAATGCTCGCCGATATGGCTCTTCGCGATCCTGGCAGTTTTTCAGCTGTTGCAGAGACCGCAAAAAAAGCCCTTATAGCAGCATAAGTGATTTGTGGAACTGATTTCCAATCTACGGCATCAATTCCAATCAGATTTAAGTAAAGCCTCGACGTCTCATGATGTCGAGGCTTTGCGCATCCGTTATTTAGGACGTAAAAGTCCCGTCCAAGACCTCATGAAAAGCTTAAAAGACTTCTCAGAAGAAGAGCGTCCTAAAGCTGGTAAACTCATCAATGAACTCAAAGAAGAAATTGCTGCTGCAATAGAAGAAAGAGCAAAGCAATTTTATGATATAGAGCTAGAAGAGCGCCTCAAAATAGAATCAATTGACGTGACAGAGCCTGGACGTAAACGCTTTTTAGGAAGAGCGCATCCCATTTCACAAATGATCGATGAGATCACAGATGTGCTAAAAGAGATGGGTTTTTCAATTCAGCTGTCTCCTGAGATCGAATCAGAATTCTATAACTACTGGGGGCTGAACTTCCCACCTGATCATCCTGCACTAGACATGCAAGACACCTTTTACATCAATAAAGACCTACTACTGCGCTCGCACACAACAAACATACAACAGCGCATTATGGAAAGTCATACCCCACCCATTAGGATTGCATCACCTGGTAAATGCTACCGTAACGAGACAATCACTTCTAGATCGCATGTGTTATTCCATCAAATTGACGTATTTCATGTCGATAAGGGTGTAACGATGGCCGACTTACTCGCGACACTAGAAACCTTTTATACAAAGCTCTTTCATCAAAAGATCAATATGCGAACCCGTGCTAGTTATTTTCCCTTTGTAGAACCTGGCATAGAAGTCGATATCCAGTGCACAGCTTGTGCCGGTAAAGGGTGTCGGCTATGTAAAGAGACAGGTTGGTTAGAGGTTTGTGGAGCAGGTATGGTTCACCCAGAAGTGTTGAAGCAGGGCGGAATTGATCCCGATATCTATTCAGGTTTTGCCTGGGGCGGGGGAGTTGAGCGTTTATTTATGCTACGTCACGGAGTAACTGACATTCGTCAGTTTACAGACAACGACGTGCGCTTTTTAAAACAATTTTAAATAGGAGGCATTGTGAAAAAAATTGGCATGTTTGTGGCTCTGATGGCCATAGGAGCGCAGGCTATAGCAAATATTTGTGACTTAAGCCTTATCTACAATAAAGAATTCACATACTTCCTTCCTCAAACAACCCTTTTAGACTACTTTAATGGAGGTGGATTTAACTACGATGAAGAATACAGCGAATCTGAAAAAGAAAACTTAAGAATTGACGTTGAGCAGATTTACAAATCACATCGAGGCACCGTCTCAAAGCCTGTTGCTATTATTTCTGCAGGTGCGCCTGGAGCTGGAAAAACTGTACTTTTAGAGCAGTTGCTACAGAAAAAAGAATATCAAGATTTTGCCTATATTGATCCAGATGCAGTCTGCCTAAAAAACATGAGTCATACATACCTCCCAGAATTAATGCGTTCGATTGGATCTATCGAATGCTCATCATATAATGAGTGTCTAAAAGCAGAGATGGAGATACGTAAAGATGCCTACACTAAGTGGCGCCCAGCATCCAATGCAGCCGCCCATATTATTTTAGGTAATTACATTCGTGAAAAAGCAGCGCTATTTTACGGAACCACTTCTACTAGCTCAGATGTGGCAGACAGATTTCAACTTTTTAAAGACCATGGATATAAAATCCATTTAATTCATGTGAGCGCTCCAGATAACGTGCGTTGGAAATCAATTCACTTACGAGATAAAGAGTTTGTACAGACAACAGAGGAAGACATTATTAAAAAGGGGCAACTTGTTCCCCAACGCCTTGAGGCTTATCTTAAGTTTGCAGATCAGATTGATTTTTACTATCGCGACAAGGCAGACGGCGATGCAACTTTAGCAGCTGTTTGGATTAAGGATACAAAATCTTTAGAAATCAAAAACAACTCAGCCTATCCAAAGATGGTTGAACTTCACGATGAGGCTTGCGCAAAACTGGAGCGTAGCGATGCTAACTGGGGCGAATCAATTTTAGCCATGTGTAATCTGACCCAATAAATACGTCATCACCGAAGGATTTGTCGACAGCTTTTTTCACTCCCTCAAGTCCCGGAACCCCGTAGTCGTGCCCTGCTAAAATGCCGCCTTCGCGCACCTTCCCATGCCACAGGTTAATGTCTTGCATAACCGAATCATAGCTATGGTTCCCATCAATAAAAACAATATCCAGCTCTTTAACATCATTGATAGCGTCTTCAGACTTTTTGCGAATAATCTTTGTAAGAGGATCGTTTCCAAATTGCTTTACAACGCGCTCATATGCATCTGTCATTTCATCATCATCAAGGGTGATGCTGCCAGCTTCCGGTTCTTTATTTTCGGGGTAGATGATCCAAGGATCAATCAAGTAGAGCTCAGCCTGCGGGAACAAACTTCGTAAGCGTTTAGCATTTAAGCCGCGATACACGCCAATTTCAGCAATAGAATTGATCTCTAATCCTAGAACATCAGAGATAATTCTCAATTGAAGAGAGCGTTTAGGAAGAGCTCGTAAAATAATTTGTAGCTCTTCATCATTTTTTGTAATCATAACTAGTCCATAATAAAAGGATTATTATTTTATCAACTGACCTTTCGCGCAAGAGTCTATACCGAAAATCCGATTTTTGAGGTCTCTTCGGTATAACTGGGGTGAATCAATTTTATCCATGTGCAATCAGATCCAATAATCACATCGTCACCAAAGTATTCGTCGACAGCCTTTTTCACACCACCCGGTCCCGGAACTCCATAGTCGTGCCCTGCTAAAATACCGCCTTCGCGCACCTTGCCATGCCACAGATTAATATCCTGCATAACCGAATCATAGCTATGATTCCCATCAATAAAAACAATATCTACCTCATCCACATCATTGACAGCGTCTTCAGACTTTTTGCGAATAATTTTTGCAAGAGGATCGTTTCCAAAGTGCTTTACAACCCGCTCATACGCCTCTGTCATTACATCATCATCAAGTGTGACGCTGCCCGCTTCCTGCTTTTTGTATTCAGG
>JAUILX010000215.1 GCA_030433395.1 Chlamydiia bacterium | reverse complement strand
AAACTCTTGCTGACTACGAGCCACCAGCACAAACAGACCCTAAAAAGACGCTTCGAGGCATTTTAAAGAGGGGGTCAAGTAATGCTGAGCTAGCCATGTACATTTGCCAAATTTTCAGAGAGATAATTGAAAGTCCGAATGCCAGCCATGATTTGAAGAAAAGAATCTTTGATGGCAACAAAAATGATCCTTTCAGCTTAGCAGCACTCGCTGAATATAACCCAAGCTGGTTCAAGATTACAGACAATCATTGGCGAGTGCGTTTTTTGGCTTTGACATATCTTGATGGACTCATAGATAAAGATATCAAGTCTTACGATACCTCAGTAAGTCGCAAAATCATCATTCGCCAGATGACAGCTCCCAATGAGAAAGATTTTATTAGGCGCTACGCAGCTGATATCGCCAAAAAAATAAAGCAAAAAGACACTGATGCTTACAACGACATGATTAGAGAGATTTATGACGAGCTCAAAAGTGCTGTTAGAAATAATGTTCGCATTCAAGAATTGGAAGAGCAGTGTAAAGATAAGCAGCAAGATATCAAAGAAACAGAAGATGCCTTGAAAGGTGAAGGGCTTGAAAACAACAGCCTCTCAGAATCTAGTGATAACAATCTAGAAGAAATACTAACCTTCCACGCAGAAGTAACTACCGAGCTAGCCGCCTTAAACCATGAGCTTGTAGAGGCTCGGGATGCATCAGCAAGGCTAGATGCTTTAAAGAACCTTTTACCAGCAACATTTGGGTAAAACTATGGCAAATAGTAACATTCCTGATCCTATTGAGTACCGTCGACTCAACACCTGGCAAACACCTCCAGAATTTTCTGGGTTTGTTGATAAAGTTAAAAAACATGCAGCAGCTGTGTTTAGGATTTGGGACGGCGAAAAGGCCGTCGGGTCGGGTTGCCTGATCGGCGGAAACCTGCTACTCACATGCTATCACGTCATACCCACAAGAGAAAAAGCAGCCAAAATGAAAGCTCAGCTCTTTTGCGCTACGGATGTTGTTGGTTCAAAAGAGTACTTAGAGCGCACTAGTGTCAAGATAGATCCTGAGCTCGGGTTTTATCAGAGTAAGAACCGAGGTATTCCTTCCTGTCCCTTACCGGCTAATGAGGGGAAGTACGACTTTACAATTGTGGGTCTAGAGCTCTCCTCTACACTGACAAAAATCCAAGGAGCAAGCCTATCGATATTTTCTGAGCAGAACAATA
>JAUILX010000214.1 GCA_030433395.1 Chlamydiia bacterium | reverse complement strand
TTGAAAAGATCCTTTTAGAAACTGACGGCAATGACTTTGGAAAAAACCTCATTCCAGCCCAGATCAAAAAAGGCAACACCTATGCCTACCTTTACAGCGGGTATTGGGAAGATATTGGCACCATTGCTTCCTACTACAGCGCCAATTTAGCCTTAACAACCAATTCCCTAGCTTTAGATCTTTACGACGAAACCAATCCGATCTACTCTCATCCCCAACATTTACCTCTTCCAGTCATTGAAAAAACGCAAGTAACAGATTCAATCATTGGCCAAGGTTGTGTGATCGAGGCAGAAGAAATCACGCACAGCCTCATCGGATTGCGCACCGAGATTGGCACGGGTACAGTGATTCGAGATTCTATTCTGATTGGTAATCAATTTTATCAATCCAAAAGCGATAAAGACCTTCCTGAGCACTTTAAGATCGGCAAAAACTGCCACATTGAAAAAGCCATCATCGACGAGCACTGCCAAATTGGCGACAACGTCACACTTACGAACGAGAAGAATCTAGAGTCTTATGACAGCGATCTCGTCAAAATTCGTAACGGCATCATCGTCATCCCTCCTGGCACAATCCTTCCCGACAATTTTTCTTTGTAACACCGCCAAAAGATGGGCCAGTTCAAGGGAGTTGATCCGCAACTCGCGTTATATAAGTTTAAACATCGTAGTATTAGCCCGACTTGGCGTTTCTATTCTCGCGTAAGATGTGTTAGCAAAACGCGTGGGATCCAAGATGAACGACGAGCTAAGGTGGATCCACCTTAGCGAGGGGAGCAGCTTATTTACAGTATCAGCACAAGCAGTCTTTCAAAGATATTTTAAAGCATTACCCGTCTAACCACGCTTGTATAAAGAAGGGTGAAATACCTGATCCCATCTCGAACTCAGCAGTCACGCCCTTCATCGCCGATGATGCTGTATACAAGATTATGGAAAAGCAGGACGCCGCCAAGTCATTTTTTCACCAGTCCAACTTTGAGCTGGCTTTTTTTTTGTAATTATACCGTCTTTCTGGTATCTATCATTTTATGAAGAATTTTGTACTTGCATGCCTATGTCCATTTGCGCTGATGGCCCTGCCAAGCGGCATATCTATTGAGCAAGGGCAAGCGCTTTCTTCAATTAAAGGTCAAAAGCTTACCATTGAGAATGCACCGGGATCCGTGCTGCATTGGCAGCAATTTGACATCTCAAAACAAGAAATGGTCCATTTTGCTC
>JAUILX010000057.1 GCA_030433395.1 Chlamydiia bacterium | reverse complement strand
ATCAAACCAAGAAAGAGTCATACCCACCCAGGGCTTTTCTCCAGGGTTATCGACAAAAAGCGTGCTAGTGCCATTGCGAAAGGCCATCGCCATAAGCAGGCCAGAAACGGGTTGGGAGTCAGCTCCATCTATGCGCGCATGGGGGAGTTGGTCGAGTCCATCAAGAAGAGGTTGAATAGGGCGGCGTGTCATGATGGATGCATCGCCTGTCATCTTCACAGGTGCCAAGGCGCGAATGAATCGATAGACTTGGCCGGAATTTCCAGCATCGATGGGCTCTTGGGGAACAGTCCAGGGGGTTGGAGTGACGTGGCCATTAGCGATGCTCGTCCCTAACACTTTTAAGGCATTGATCATGGCATCAGTATCAGGGGAATTAAGCAAGTTGTGAATGATAGATGGGCTTTGGGCCTTTGATGCAAAGATCAGCGCGCGCATGCTCTGGGATTTAGACGGGGGAATCGAAAAAGCACCTTTAAGGCGTTGTGGACAGATTTGCAAAGAGCTCATCAAATGTCATCTCTTTTAAGGTTTTATCTGCGATGCTAACCGCATAGAGTTTTTCTTTCGTCCGTTTTTTATCCCACTGCATCACACTCCAAAGTTTTTCGAAGTCAGCGTCTATTTCTAGGTCAAAGCCGAAGCGCCCCAAGCCATTTTTGACATTGGCATCATAACCTTTGCTCCAAAGAGTTTCTGTCCACATGCCTTTAGCAATTGCCATACCATGCTTCATTCCTTGTAGCATTTCTAATCCGTGGCCTACGGTGTGCCCAAAATTTAAAAGATCGCGTTTATTTTTAGAGATTACATCGGACTTGATTTGGATATTCCAATCAATGCATTTTTCTAGAAAGCCAAGATCACGGCTTTGCCAAGCATCAAAGGAGCTAAGCATCCACTCCCACAAGTTTTGGTCCCAGATCAAACCGTGCTTTAGTATTTCTGCTGTTCCAGATAGGTATTCGTCATCTGGTAGAGTGGAAAGAACATGAGGGTCAATTAAAAGCTGAGCTGGTTTGTAATATGTGCCAATCGCGTTTTTGCGCTCACCAATGTTAACGCCATTTTTGCCCCCAATAGCAGCATCGCACATTGCAAGAAGAGTCGTTGGAATGAGAATTAATTTGACGCCTCTGCAAAATGTTGCTGCAACAAAACCAGCAATATCACTGACAACGCCACCTCCAAGAGCAATGATTGTAGCATCCGAGCCAAAGCCTGCCGTAAAAAGGGCGTTTTCTAGCATCTCTTTACTAGCTCTTGTTTTGCACTCTTCACCACCAGCAACAGAAAATAAAGGGCAATTAAGGCGCCTGGCAAGTGCATTGCCATAAAGTTTAGCAACAGTGCGATCTGTAATAATAGCTGTGGGACCTTCGCACTTCCAATTTTGTAAATCTATTCTTGTTTGCATCATGGCAAAACTGTAACATAATTTTATGCTAATTGCCTCCATAAAAAAATCACCAGAAATAATCCCTGCTTGTGTCGACGCTGTCGAGCTACGCCTTGATCTCAATCCTTCGTTGCAAACCCTTATTCCCTCGATAAAAAAACCTCTTATTTTAAAAACACGCAATTTAAATGATGTGCAATATAAGCCTACCTATTTTGATTGTGATTGGCAAGATAGGCCCTTACGAAAAAATGGTTTGATTTGCTCACGCCACATCGATCATACACCAGACAATTTATTGCAGACTTTTGCAGAGTTGATGCAAGCCATGCCAGCAGATATTTACAAGCTTGCAACAACTGCTCACTCAACACTTGATGCATTGCGCATGCTCATCGCAACGCGCACTTTAAGGGCTCAGGGTAAAAACGTGATCGGGCTATGCATGGGGGAGTTGGGCCAAATCACACGCATTGTCTCTGAGCATACCTATGCCTACCTTGATGAGCCAACAGCTCCAGGTCAGCTATCTATAGACGAATTGACGACCATTTATCGCTATCCTCGCAGTGAGAAAACATGGTATGGACTGATCGGTGATCCTATTGAGCAAAGCCCCTCTCACATCACTCATAATCAACATTGCTTCTTTTTAAAAATGCGCATCCGAGCAGATGAGCTATCTGAATTTTTTACCCTTGCAGAGCAGCTTCCATTTCATGGTTTGGCAGCTACCATTCCGCACAAAGAAGCTATTGAGCCAGGCAAAGTGATTAATACGTTACTAAGAAAAGGCAAAGGCTGGCAATCATTTAATACCGACGGCCAAGGCGTTTTAGATGTTCTTGGGTCCATAGAAAACAAACGCATTGCATTGCTTGGCGCAGGTGGTGCCGCAAAAGCCATTGCTCTAGCGCTTAAAAGCGCTGATCTAAAGATTTATAACCGAACAGCTAAATCAGTTTGTGGACAGCAAACACTGTCACTCGATCAGATTAGCCCCTATGATATTCTTATTAATGCAACTTCATGTGGCATGCTAAGTGAGGATTGCCCAATACATCCAGATTTTATTCTGCCACACACAACTGTGTTTGAAACCATTTGCAAGCCAGAAGAAACGACCTTGATCAAACATGCAAAAGCTAAAAGCTGCAGCGTTCATTATGGCAAAGAGCTTTTTCACACCCAGGCCAAACGACAGTTTGATATTTGGCTTGATAAAGAGAATTAAATTTGATAGCCTAGCCCTGGTTTCAACCAAAACCTATAAGGAGAAACACAATGAAAAAATTAATAATTAGTTTTTTAGCAATTTCAAGCGCTACATTCGCAGGCATATCTAATAAAGATGGAGATGATCTTCACGCAACATTTGAGGCTGGCGAGGTTATTCCTCTAAAGATAAAGCTCACTAGTCAAACAATGGAATTTAAAGACACTATTGACCTAACGTTTAAAAAAACAACACATGTTCGAGTTGAACCCAAAAGTGGCATTTTCATAAGTAATGACGGAAAAAAATGGACGGAATTAAAAGCTTATTTTGGTCCCACTGGATACGCTGGCGGTTTTTGGGCTGGAGATAATGGTGAGTTTAAAGCCGATTACGAGATTATAGCACAAAACTAACTCATCGCCGAATGTAAAGTTCCATTCGGTATACATTCGGCTCTTTCTTTCTTGAATAAAAGCTGCGCCTATCGTAGCCTATGTTCAAACACTTAACCCGGGAAAAGCATTTATGAAGAAGTTTCTGATTGCAACGCTGGCTATATCGAGTAGTTTGCTTGCATACACCTACGACGAAGAAGAGAAGATCTATGAATTTGATGCAGGTGAACGTTTCACTTTGAGCTGCGCGTTCAAAGGAAAAGCCCTTAATTGTTCAATTGATGATTTTAGATTTACCTTTAAAGAGGTTACCTATGTGAAAGCAGATGAGTCAGGTGACTTTGTTTTTAGCAAAAATAAGCATGCTGATTTTGATGATTGGATGGAGTTTAATGAAGCTCTTTTATTGGGAGCAAAAAGAGGGAACTTTCGACTGACAATTGATTCGCCAAGCAATGACTTAGAAATAAACTGTAGCCTAAACATCAAAAATAAGAGGTTGTGTAAATGAAAAAACTATTTTTTGCGGTTTCTATCGCTATGGCCCAAGCCCTAACGGCTAGCACATTCATCAACCAAGAAAATATAGGAGAAGATTATAATCTTTTTGACTTTCAGGCAGGTGATTGTCTTGAGCTAAATTGTTACTTAGAAAATGAGCTGTTTGATGCAACTTTAGCCAAACTAAAATGTTCTTTTACAAATAATATTTATGTTGCGTTCGGTGATTCTGATACAGATGGTCTTTTATTTAGCTATGACAAAAACGAGTGGTTTACCTTAGTAGAAATCATACAACAAAACCCTGAAGGTTTTAGAGTAACAAAGTGCAGCGGATTTCCGCTTTTTTGACCAGATTACGTTGTCAAATTGCTTTTGTTGTCAAAAGCAATTTGATGGCACTATCTAGCTAACGCTAGTCTCAAAGCTCACTTCAGTTCTCATTGAATTGCAGACAATGCAAGCTTTTTTAGACTCTTGGAGCACTGTCTCGGCTTTTGCTGTGTCAGAAGCGCCAGAAAGTGTTGCATGAAGGTCGATATGGCTAATCCAAGGAGTGCCTCCTTCGCCGCGATCGATTGTGATGTCAGCTGTTCCGTTCACCTCTGTAAAGGTAAGTCCAGATTTTTCAGCAAAAACTTTAAATGTTGCAAGCACACAGTTTAGAAGTGCTAGTCCATAAAGGTCTTCGGGCGAATAGCCTCCGCCTGGCCCCATAAACTCTGGTGGGATTGCACAAGTGATGGGGCTATTTTGCTCCGACTGTGATGTCCATGTGTTTGCAATGCCCGGTGTGGCTTTTGCTGATGCTTTAAATTTTAGTGGATATTTGATCATGTGGATTCTCCATATTTTTCTTCCTTTATAATCGATAAGGCTGTAATAATGCGATAGAAATTTACATTTAGAGGTAGACATGACAGCACTTAGCTATTCGAGAAAAAACGTGATGCTCTTTTTAGCCTGCATTTTAGTTGGCTTAATTATTTGGTTTGTTCCTGCACCTGAAGGAGTTTCAATTGATGCATGGCATTTATTTGCTATTTTTATTTTTACAGTTCTTGGTATTATTACAAAGCCCTTACCAATCGGTACCATTGCATTCATTGGTTTGATGCTAACTACCGTTACAGGGACCCTTACTTTTGGAGAAGCAGCTAGTGGCTTTAGCAACCATATTGTTTGGTTGATAGTCTTTGCATTCTTTATTGCCCGAGGGTTCATTCAAACAGGTTTAGGATTTCGCATTGCCTACCACCTGATGAGTTTACTAGGGAAAAGTACGCTTGGAATGGGATATGGGATTGTAGCAACAGATTTTGTTTTAGCTTCAGCTATTCCCAGCTTAACAGCTCGCACAGGGGGAGTCATTTTCCCGTTGCTTTCATCGCTTTGTAAAGCATTTGGAAGCGAGCCTCATAACGGTCCTCGCAAAATGGGAGCCTTTCTTTTTGTCACAGCATTCCAAGGCGCAGTGATCACAAGCGCAATGTTTGTTACAGCCATGGCAGGAAATCCTATGATTGTTGACTTTGCAGAGCAGCTTGGCATTTCTATCGGATGGGGGAAGTGGGCGCTAGCAGCTATCGTTCCCGGACTCATAACACTGCTCATCGTTCCCTACTTCATCTATAAAGTTTTTCCACCAGAAATTAAAGAGACGCCTGATGCGAAAAAATTTGCTAAGAAAAGCCTAAAAGACATGGGGAAAATCAGCCCAGCAGAAATCATTATGTTGATTACATTTGGACTTCTCATTGTATTATGGGCAGGTTCAAAAGTCATTGGCATTCATCCAGCGGTCACCGCTACAGTAGGACTGTCGATTCTTTTAGTTACAAAAGTTCTCAATTGGGATGACATCGTTAGTGAAAAAGGTGCATGGAATATTCTTGTTTGGTTTTCAATCCTCCTTATGATGGCTGGCTTTTTAACAAAACTTGGCTTCATGACATGGTTTAGCGATCAAGTGATGTTACATCTTCAAGGCGTAAACTGGGTCGCAGGCTTCACGGTTTTATTTTTAGTTTACTACTATTCCCACTACCTATTTGCCAGTAATGCAGCACATATTGGTGCGATGTTCTTACCTTTTGTAGTCCTTGCAACAGCCATGGGTACACCGCCACTACTTGCAGTTTTCAGCCTTGGCTTTGCAAGCTCTCTGTTTGGAGGCTTGACTCATTATGGCTGCGGGCCGGCGCCAATTTTCTTCGGAGCAGGTTACGTTAAAATTGGAGACTGGTGGAAGCTGGGCTTTTATGTTAGTGTGATCAATATCTTGATCTTTATTGGGCTTGGCGCAGTATGGTGGAAACTCATCGGTCTATACTGATTTTTGATCGGCTCTCTCGCAAAGCAAAAGCGATAGAGCCGAAAGAATATAAATCTAAATTTAACGTTGAGTATCTTGATGAGCTTCACTTTGAAGATCCACAAAGCATTGAGAAACTTAGCAGTAAATGCAAAAAGCTCCTGAAAAAATCAGATATAAAAGCTGAAAACGATTGGATTCGCGCCCTTTACGAGACGAATTTTCGGGCTCAAAAGCATCCACGACTGATGATTCGCTATATCAATCATCGACTTGGTTACGGACTATTTGCGGCTGAAACCATTCCAGCCTTCACCTACATAGGCGAGTACTCAGGTGTTGTACGCAAGCGCAACCGTAGAAAAGATAGAACAAACAACTACGTATTTGGATATACCATTGCCCACAAAAACACACCCTTTGTGATTGATGCTCAAGACCGTGGCAGCACGATGCGTTTTGTTAACCATAGCGATGACCCAAACATCGCCTCTCATTGGATGATCGTCGATAACCTTTGTCATATCATCTTCCATTCTACAGAGCTCATACCCGCCGGAGCTCAGCTCACCTACGATTATGGTCCTTACTATTGGCGCACACGCACCAATCCAAAAGATCTTTAAAATATCTTGATATAAATTCAGCAAATTGAGACAATGATGGGCATGTTCAACAAAACCAAATCAGGAGAATAAAGATTATGGCAGCAAACGCACAACCTAGAAATATTTGGAA
>JAUILX010000056.1 GCA_030433395.1 Chlamydiia bacterium | reverse complement strand
CAAACCGCCTGGGGCGGGACATAAAGTTATGAGGCGCTCCATTTGTGATCAACTGCAGGGCATAGTGAGTTTTGTCGACGTAAACAAACTCGTCGTTTTCTAAAATTTTTAAGATGCTTTGAACGCCCGTAGGCAGTCGATTCCCCATGACTTAGATTGTAGCAAATAGACTCTTACGATACCAGTGGATTTGTCTTGCGTGGAATGAGCCCGGTTAAGAGTTTTCCTTCTGTTGAAAAAAGTTTACCTCTCCAATCAGAAATGTTTCGGTAATTGGTATCGAAATTAACGCCAATGAGGGCAAGCTGTTTGCTCTGGTGGCAGTATTTTTCGGCATAGCACTTCAGCTCAGTTTGCAAGAGCGCTACTTCTGCGTTTTTATTGATTTTTAGTTCAAAAATAAAAGTTGTTTTGTCCGTTTCAACTACGAGATCTACACGCCCAAGGTTTGTGACGTCTTCAGCGCTTGTTTTCAGGCCCATGCCTTCTAGTAGACTTAAGAAAACGGCATGATAAAACCCCTCATTTCCTTTAGATGAAAGATGGTAGGGAATTTTGGCAAAGAAGGTCTTAATACGATCGAAAAATGCTTGAAAATTACAATCTAGCAAATTCTTTTTTGTTGTCTTTGCATGTGTAGCAATCTCTGAGGGGAAGGATTCATCAAATTCAATGAGAAGGGAATCAAAAAAAGCTTCGCGCACTTCTCGATTAGGGAAGTCCAGTTCGTAAAGAGCTGTGCTTGCGTCATAGTTTTTCAGTGTTAGGTATCCGGTTTGCCACATCAAAGCGCGCAAGTCAATTTTATCAATACTTTGGATATCTGCAAGCTGGGTGTGTTTCATTTTTGAACCACTTAAATCAAGTGTAGAGGGGAATTTCTTCTTGATTTGTTCAATTAAGAATGCAGGTGTTCCAGTACGATACCAGTAGCTTTGCTCTGTTCCATATTTGAGATAGGATAATGTTGAAAATGGGTTATATACTTTTGTGCTGTTGGGAAAAAAGCAGTAGCCATTATACCATTCTTTAATGGTGGATAGGATTTTGGATGGACTTGTGTGCTTTTCTTGCGCAATCTTATCGATATGATCACAGAAAAATAATTCTAGTTCGCGCTCTGTGTAGCCCATCATTGTTGCAAACTGAGCTGTGATTGTAATATCGTCAAGGTTGTTGAGTCCTGAGAAAAGCGATACTTGTGAAAATTTACTGATGCCTGTTGTGAAGACGAATTTAAGATGTGGATCTAGCCCTTTGAGTGTTCCAAATAGGCTTCTTAATAAATTTTTATTTTCATCTGCTGTTTTTGTGTCTTCAAGGTGATCAAGAATGGGTTTGTCGTACTCATCGACAAGGATTACAACTTTGCCGCTTACAGAAAGGGCTTTAACAAGATTAGCAAGCCCCTCTGGGAGGGTAGGTACTTCAATTTCTTTTCCATGCGTTTTGGCAATTTCACGTAATATGCGCTCAAGGCTTTGCTTAAACGTTTTGTTTGTCTGGTTAGATGTTTGTGAAAAATCGATATGTATTACGGGATGGGGTGTCCAATCATAGCTGCTTTTAGCGATGTCGCATGAGCTGAATAAGTTGCGGTTGCCTTTGAAAACTTCTTCTAAAGTGCTTACAAAAAGGGATTTTCCAAACCGCCTAGGTCTGGACATGAAGTAGTATTTGCCTTCGTTGATTAATTTTAGCACATGGGCTGTTTTGTCAACGTAGACGTAGTCACCTTCGATAACTTCTTTGATCGATTGGATGCCGACTGGTAATTTCTTAAGCATACTTACAGTATACTCGATCTAGAAATAAACGGAAATGATGGCTTTGTTATGAGTTAGGCTGCTTTTTCAAGTGCTCTGATAGTTTCTTTAAATAGTCATTTTGATAGTAATCAGCCATTTCCTCAATGTTATCAGCTTGATCAGAAGTGCAATAAAGGCTCATTAAATTCGCGCAATGGTCTATCAGATCTTTGACCTGGTAAGTCTGAGCCATTCTGAAGAGCTCAATAACATCCAATTCTTGATAGCGATCACTTTCTGGATTGAGACCTTTAGGGCCTAGATAAATAAAATCGATGAAAGCTCTGACTGTCTTTTCTTTAAATTCTTTAATTTCGATTTTTCTTTCTTGTTGCTCTTTCATGTTAGTGGTGAGCATGTTTTTAATGGCATCGCCTCCGTATGTATAGAAAGGTATGGAATGCACAGGGATTGTAACTTCTCCAATACCAATGATAAAGTCGCAACAAATGCTGTTTTGATACATGTCGTACGTGCTTTTCACTAATGAATTTAGTTCACGAGAAGGGATTTCTTGAGGTGCAATAGAATAAATCACATGCTCTTCTCTAATCCATTCAATATCTATCGCCTCGACATTTTTTTGCTCTATGCCACCAGATTGGTCTTTTCGGTATTGTTGAATCACAGGCTTAAATAAGCAGCGAGCTCCTAGAAGTGAGCAGAGCTTAGGTAAAGTAGGCTTAATTAAATCAGAAAAACGAAAATAATTAATACGTTCATTGTGATCACTATTCCAATTTGTGAGATTTATGATATCACAGCGTTTTTTTATACATATCTCCCTAAGTGAAATAACGATTGGGACAAGGTGCACATCATGCTTTGTCTTATGTCCCTCCAATAGGTGTTGTCGAATGATTTCAACTTCTCCAGGAATTGCTTTTTCAGGAATTTCTTTACGAGCGGCTTTTGAACTGTGAAGTCCGATTTGTTTGTCATGAAAAAAGATATTGTAAGACTCAAGTTTACTTAAGTTGCTTAATATAGAAGCCTTAAGAAACGTTATTAAAAATAGTTGTTTGTCATGAATGATTGTTCCGTAGTCTCTTATTGATAAGAGCTCGTCAACTTGTTGAGTAGGATATTGTACAGACATCTTGCCTCTCTATTAATTGTTTCTTCGCTGAATAGCATTCAGTTTCGAACAAAGTCTTACAAGTGAAGTAATTTATTTCAATATGTAATATTTTTTTAAAAATAAACGGAAATGGGGTCGATATCGACGGTCATACGAACGTTGCGGTGGGGAAGTGGTGTTTTGTCGAGGGCTCCATGCAAAGAAGCAAGGCTTGCTCCTTTGACTAAAAATTGGAACCGGTAGTTTTTTTTGATGCGCGCGCAGCCACAAGGGGTGACGGGCAGGAGCAAAAGGGATGAGGGCAAATGTTTTGTAAGCGCTTCGCGCATGGCTAGGGCAGTATTTTGTGTTTGCACCTCATCAATTCCGGAAAAAACAAAGCGTGCAAGGCGTGTGTGGGGAGGGTAGTCAAAGAGCTTGCGCACGGAGAGCTCTTCCTCAAAAAAGAGAGGATAGTTTTCTGTGGATGCATGAACGATGATGGGGTGATCGGGCAGCTGTGTCTGAATGATGACCTCGCCAGGCAGCTCGCTACGGCCAGAGCGGCCAGAGACTTGTGCAATGAGTTGAAAGGTTTGCTCTGAGGCGCGAAAGTCAGGGATGTTGAGTGCGGCATCGCTATTAAGGACTCCGACGAGTGTAACGGATGGGAAGTGCAAGCCTTTTGTGATCATTTGCGTGCCGATAAGTACGTCGGCTTTGCCTGCGCGAAACTGTTTGAAGAGGCGGTCGTGAGCCCCTTTGTGACGTGTTGTGTCGGCATCCATGCGGATGGCGCGTATGTCTGGAAAAATTGCGTGCAGTGCTCGCTCGATTTGCTCGGTCCCGGCCCCTTTAAATTGCATGGTCGATGGCGCATGGCAAGAAGGGCAGGTGGTAGGCGGCGGTCTTTGCGCAAAGCCACAAGTGTGACAGTAAAGTGTGTTTTGGCTTTTGTGAAAGGTCAGTGATACATCACAGTCTGGGCATTTATGTGTTTTGCCACAGGCGCTGCATTTAAGATAGGGATTGTACCCACGGCGGTTTAGAAATAGCAGGGTTTGCTCACCCTTTTCAAAGCGTTGCTTGATGCCTGTGAGCAATGCGTCAGAAAATAGCGAAAGGCCCTTTTCATACTCGCGCTGCATATCGACGATATGGACTTTGGGAAGGCGGGCATCGGTTGCGCGGCTATGTAATGTGTGGAGTTTATATTTGCCGTTTTGTGCATTGGCAAAGCTTTCTAGAGCAGGGGTTGCAGAGCCGAGCACGACTGGGCAGCTAGAAAGTTTAGCTCGCACGATAGCGACATCACGAGCGTGGTAGCAGGGCATCTCATCGCTTTGTTTGTAGGAGTTATCGTGCTCTTCATCAACGATAATCAGGCCAAGATTCTGAATGGGCGAGAAAAGGGCAGAGCGCGCTCCAATAGCGATGCGAATTTCTCCACTGCGAACAGCTTGCCATGTGTCAAAGCGCTCGCCGTCACTGAGGCGGTGATGCAAGATGGCAATTTTTGTTGGCAGGCGCGCCTTGAGCCGCTCGATGGTTTGAGCTGTGAGGGCAATTTCTGGAACGAGCATGATCACGCCCCGGTTTTCTTTGAGCGCGGCATCAATGGCTTGGAGATAAACTTCTGTCTTTCCGCTGCCAGTAATACCGTGGATCAGATGCACGTTAAAATCGTTGAAGTGCGCAATGGCATCGAGTGCTTTTTGCTGCTCGTCATTGAGTTTTTTTGGCTTGGTTTGAAAAAACTCAGATTCTTGCAAGGGCGTGCGATTAATTTGGAAATCTTTTTGTTCCAAGATGCCATGCTTTGTAAGCGTATCAATGGGGGAGCGTGAAACTTTAGATTTTTCCAAAAGTTCAGATAGCAAAAGACCTTTTGGAGCTTTTAGCATAACGTCGAGAACTTGGGCTTGTGATGGGTGAGTGCGCCTTAGCTCTGCTGCAAGCAAGGTGAGCTTTTCAATTGAGTGCAAGCGTTTGACGAAGCGCTGCAGTTTTGGTTTGGCTTTGCCGCGCATGCTTGATGGAACCATCATGCGCAAAATTCTTCTTAATGAAGTGCAGTAGTAGCGGCTCATCCACGAGGCTAGCTCAAAAAGCTCTGGAGGCACGCTTGCTTCTTCTGGCAGGAGTGATTGAATCGGTTTAGTGTTTTTAAACTCAGGGGAATCTTTGGTGGCTATGATTGTCCCTTTGACGCTGCGGCTGCGCAGTGGCACAAGCGCTCGCATGCCAATTTGTGCATCGCACGGAGCTAAATAATCAAGAGGGCGGTCAACGCCATCATCTAAAAGGAGTGTAACACACTTTTCCATAGAGCCGATTTAAGCATGGGGTCTTTTAAGTAGAGATTAGGATCAGGAAGCAGCAAGAGCGGCTTATCATTTAAAAATCGCTTGGACTGTCCTGGAATTTCTTTGAGGTGAGTGAGGAGTTGGCCAGTGAGGGCGCTATCGGGGGCGATCGCAAGCTTGAGCTCATCAGCTGTCAGAAATATGCTTGGATCGATTTTACTCGCCTCGATGGCGCGGCAAGGTGCAATCAGTGAATTGATTGCTTTTGCTAAATTGATTAAGAGCTCTTTTATAGACCCTTGCTCAGGACCGAGTATGACAGCGATTGTAGGAGCTATTGAAAGCTGCTTCCAACTCTCTTTAACGCGTTTTGCAAGCTGATCGGAGGGTGTGTTGACGGTTTTAATGCCGAGAGCTTCTAGCTTATTACTTGGAGGCGCTTGATCTGGGCGTTTAATGGGTTCTAAAGCGATGCTCGGTTTAGGTGGTTTAACAGGTTTAGGTTGCTTGATGGTTTTAGGTAGTTTGACTGGCTGGGGCTTTGGCAGATCAAGTGTGTGGCGGGCAAGAAACGCAGGCTTTCTTAAACTCTGCTCGCGTGCGTGTGAAAGAGCGGATGTAATAAGCTCACGATAAGCTGAAGAGTTCATCTAAATATCCATTGGAGTCAAAGACTTTAAAATCATCGATTCCCTCACCCAGTCCGACATAGCAAACTGGCAATTTGAGACGCTGCCCAATGCTTAAGGCAATACCGCCTTTAGCTGATCCGTCGAGCTTGCTCAAAACAATCCCTGTTAGTGGAGCAAACTCATGGAACTTAATTGCTTGATCCAATCCATTTTGCCCCGTGGTTGCATCCAAAACAAGCAACGTCTCGTGAGGAGATCTTGGATCTGACTTATGACAGACTGAGCGCATTTTTTCAAGCTCGCGCATCAAATCTGTCTTGGATTGAAGGCGGCCGGCAGTGTCGGCGATAACGATGTCAATATTTTTGGATTTTGCTGATTGAATAGCATCGAAGATCACAGCTGCGGGATCGCCACCGCTCTGTCCTTTGACAATTGGCACATCTAAACGCTCGGCCCAAAGCTGGAGCTGCTCAATGGCAGCTGCGCGAAAAGTATCAGCAGCTGCAAGCAAGACGCTTTTGCCTTGAGATTGATAAAACTTTGCAAGTTTTGCACATGTGGTTGTTTTTCCGCTGCCGTTGATGCCTGTCATCAAAATCACGTGGGGAGAGCCCATCTCTATAGGAGGTGTTTCAATCAATAGCGCTTTGGCCTTCTGGCGCATAGCATCTAAAACTTTTTGAGCTTCCACCTGCTTTTTTGAGCGCAAAAGAGGGCGCACATCTTTTAAAAGCTCTTCGATGAGCTCTGATCCTAAATCAGCCTCATAC
>JAUILX010000055.1 GCA_030433395.1 Chlamydiia bacterium | reverse complement strand
ATGAGATCCCTCTCACAGGCACTGGTAAAATCCACTACCGCGTTTTGGATGAAATGGTATGCAGCTAAACTTATATTGCACAAAAGATCGCGTAAAGAAGCCTGTCACTGCCCTAGATGGTCAGACCCTAAAGATGTACACCTGTGGCCCTACCGTTTACAACCTGGCACATATCGGGAACTTGAGAACATTTTTATTCGAAGATTTACTCAGGCGCACAGTTGAAGCTTTTGGATTGCCAATCATCCACGTGATGAACATCACTGATGTTGATGATAAAACTATTCGTGGAGCTTTAGAGAAAAATCAGAAGCTTACCGATTACACTAAACCTTTTGAAACAGCCTTTTTAGAAGATCTACAAACTCTCAATATTTTACCTGCAACGCAACTGACGCGAGCAACAGATCATATCACGCAAATGATTGCCCTGATTGAAACCTTGCTAAAAGAGGGAATTGCTTATGCTGGCGATGACGGTAATGTTTTTTTCTCCATTGCAAAGTTTCCCGCTTACGGAGCTCTGTCCCATCTCAAATTATCCGAGTTAAAGCAAAACGCATCTGAGCGCACAGCAACTGATGAATATGATAAAGATAGCGCCTCCGACTTTGTGCTATGGAAAGCCTATGACGCAGAGCGTGATGGGTCGATTTTCTGGGATAGCCCCTTTGGTAAAGGGCGCCCAGGTTGGCATATTGAGTGCTCAGCCATGGCAATAGATGCTCTTGGCCCCACACTTGATATTCACTGCGGCGGCGTTGACAATATTTTTCCTCATCACGAAAACGAAATTGCACAATCCGAGTGTGCTACTGGTCAGCCCTTTGCCCGCCACTGGGCGCATGCCGAGCATCTCATTGTCGATGGGAAAAAAATGTCCAAGAGCTTAGGCAATTTTTACACACTGCGTGATCTAATTGATAAGGGATATACAGGTCCTGAAATCCGCTATACCCTTCTTGCAACCCATTACCGTACTCAGCTTAACTTCACCCTACAAGGGCTCGATGCGTCACGCTCTGCCTTAAATCGTATAAAAGCCTTTGTCGAACGCTTGCACACTGCTGATGGCCATAGCAAAGGATGCGTAGGACCTGCGCTTGAAAAGCTCAAGATAGAGTTCTTTGATGCTCTGTCAGATGACCTAAACATATCAGTTGCTCTAGCATCGCTCTTTGATGCTATTCGCCAGTTCAATGCATGGATCGACAGTTCTGCCGTTAGCAAAGATGAAGCTGAGCAAATTTTAAAGCTGCTAGGCGAGCTTGATCAAGTTTTAGGAGTGTTTCCACTAAAGCAACAAGATGAGTTCATACCACCTGAGCTTACAAAAGCACTAAAAAAACGCGAAGAGGCTCGCCAGGCTAAGAACTGGGCTGAGGCAGACGCTCTTCGCGATCAGATCATTCAGGCTGGCTATATTATCGAAGATTCCCCAAAGGGTCCCACTTTAAAAAAAGATTAACCTTGTCTCACGACCATGAAAGAGGTGAATTTACCTTGTATGGCGACCATGGATATGGTATATTTACCTTGTATGGCGACCGTGAATATATATAAGTAGTTAAATATGAAGCGATTAGCTGACTTTCATCTTCAGGCCTGGAAAAATAAGGCTGAGCATAAGCCTTTACTCTTGCGAGGAGCTAGGCAAATTGGCAAGACGTATGCTGTGCGTGAATTGGGAAAGTCATTTAAAAACATCATAGAGGTTAATCTTGAGCTTGCAGAAGACGCGCATGAGATTTTTAAGAAAAATCTAGATCCGAAGCGTATTTTAAGAGAGTTAGAGCTCTATTCAGGAGAAAAAATTGTACCGGGAAAAACTCTCATTTTCTTCGATGAGATACAAGCTGTTCCCAAAGCTTTAACGGCTTTACGCTATTTCTATGAGCATATGCCAGAGCTGCATGTTATTGCTGCGGGGTCTCTTCTAGATTTTGCAATTGAGCAGGTAGGAGTTCCTGTTGGTCGTATTGCTAGCTTATATATGCAACCGTTGTCTTTCATGGAATTTTTATCTGCAATTGATCAAGGGATGCTAATCAAGGCTATTTTAGAGCAAGATCAAGAAGAGATGCCAATAGTTATTCATAACAAGCTATTAGATTTTCTTGGACACTATTTTGCTATTGGAGGGATGCCGGAAGCTGTCCATAAATGGGTGAAAACTCAAAATGCAAAAGAGAGTTTTGAAGTGCATCATCAAATCATTGAAAATTATCAGATGGATTTTCGAAAATATGCCAAACAGCATCAAGTGAAGTATCTAGAGCAACTCTATAATCAAATCCCACATCTTATTGGCCAGCAATTCCAATATAAGAATGTTCATGGTGAGTATCGAAAACGTGAGCTTGCTCCCTGTTTAGATCTGCTTTGCATGGCAAATGTTGTGCACCGTATCTACCACACAGCTGCGCAAGGTCTTCCATTGGGAGCTGGTGTGAATCTTGAATGGTTTAAAATGATTTTTCTAGATGTAGCAGTTTGCCAAGCCATTCTTGGACTAGATGTATCGACATGGTTTACAAAACCTGGCGCTGCGTTTATTAATCGAGGAATGGTAGCAGAAAGCTTTGTTGGTCAAGAGCTGCTCTGTTACTCTCAAACTTTTAAAAAGCCCTCTATTTATTATTGGAGGCGACTGAATAAAAGCAGTACAGCAGAAATTGATTATATTTTTGAGTATAACGGAAGTGTTGTTCCTATTGAGGTTAAGAGCGGGTGCGGAGGAAAGCTAAAAAGTCTACATCTGTTCCTGAAGGAATATTCTCATGTTCCCCATGGTATGCGCTTCTCTACAAACAATTATATGTCACATGATAAAATCATTTCAAAGCCTCTTTATGCTGTTGCAGCTCTCGCTCATCCCGATCAGCTTCAGGCATTGAACTATCTTGCAATTTAATTTCATTTAGATCATAATTGCCTTAGTTTAACAACTAAATTGAAGGTTTTTATGAAAAAGTTAATTCTATTGTTTATTGCAGCTATTACTGTTGGAAGTGGTTTTTGTGATGAAGCTACAGCTGATCCAATAATCAATGATCAGTATGGATATTTTAGCCACGGTGCGAGCTTTCCATGCGTCTACTCTTTGAATTTTGCAAGACGTGTTCAGCATAATCATGATGGATATGAAATTGGTATTGGGGGCTCGCCTGTTTTGTTTGCCTATGAAGCTCATGCTTTTTTAAATTATTTGTATTTTCCAAAACCTAATTTAGATTCAGAATTTTATTTTGGTATTGGCGCTCAAGGGGGCTATGCTAATGTAACTGGAAATAGGTTTGATAAAGGCGCTGGCTTTCTTGCTCCAAACCTAGTTTTTGGAAAAAGCTTTTATAAAACTGAATATGACAGGCGCTTTGTAGAAGTGAAAGTTTTGCCTGGGTTTTACGCTAAAGAAAAATGGCGACGTGTTCCATCACTATCTGTTTCATACGGCTACTGCTTCTAGACAAAAAATACGGGTTCTTTCAAAATGGAAGAACCCGCAATTGCAAGGATGATTTATGGCTCAACCAGCACTCATACAAGAAGAACTCATCGATAAATCCGTTGTTGACTTGGCAATTGCTCAGTGTCTTGAGGATAATGATCCTGAAGGTGCTATCGATATTATCAAAACGTATGTTGAGGCTCTTAGGCTCACTCCTCAGGACGCATAACGGGAAAAAAGAGCACATCGCGAATCGAATGCACGCCTGTAAATAGCATGCACAGTCGATCGATACCAATACCAAAGCCTCCAGCTGGTGGCATTCCTTGGCAAATGGCTTCAATAAATTCTTCATCCATCGGACACGCTTCATCATCTCCTGCATCTTTAGCGCGTGCTTGATCTTCAAGAAGCTCGCGTTGGAGAACAGGATCATTTAGCTCGCTGTAAGCATTGCAACACTCGACACCGAGAATAAAGCTTTCAAAACGCTCGACATATCCCTTTTTTTTGAGCTTAGGATCGCGATGAGGTTTACAAAGGGGAGTGGTTTCAATAGGATGGTCAATGATGTGATGGGGTTGAATGAGGTGATGCTCTGCATATTCTTCAAAGAGCATAGCAACAAGGTTGCCGCGGGGCATATCAACAAGCTTATCAGGGTTAACTTTTGATTCTAGTTTTTTAACAAGCTCAGCGTTTGTCAAACAATCGATATCAATTTCGCCATAGGTTTTTATCGCATCTTTCATCGACATGCGAATCCATGGAGTTTTAAGATCGATCACATGTTTTTTTCCGCTTTTATCTTCGCGCTCACCAATATTGGTGCTGCCAAAAAGATCGATTGCAAGAGTAGCATAAAGATTTTCAATAAAGGCCATGGCATCATTGTAATCCCAATAGGCGGCGTAGGCCTCGAGCATTGTAAACTCTGGATTATGCGTGCGATCGATGCCTTCATTGCGAAAAACCTTGCCGATTTCATAAACGCGATTCATACCGCCAACAACGAGTTTTTTCAAGGCAATTTCAAGTGCAATGCGGCAGTACATATCTTGCGAGAGCGCATTGTGGTGCGTGGTAAAAGGGCGCGCTGCAGCTCCTCCATAAATGTTTTGCAAAATGGGAGTCTCAACTTCTAAAAATGCGTTTTCATCAAAATATTTGCGTATGTTAGCTAGAAGGCGGCTTCGGATGCGAAATTGCTCACCAACATCGGGATGGGTGATTAAATCAAGCCAGCGCTTACGGTAGCGGGTTCCTTTATCGGATAGACCTTTGTGCTTATCGGGCAGGGGAAGTAGCGTTTTGCAAAGGAGGGTTGCTTCCTTTACGAAGAGGGTCATTTCACCAGTCTGTGTTTTAAATAGATGCCCACGCACGCCAATGATATCGCCAAGGTCAAGTTTCTTTTCGATAAATTTGATTGGCTTTTCACTTTCTGGCAAGCCTACAACTTGGGTGTGGTCGCGATTGAAGACAACTTGAAGTTTTGCTGTTTCATCGAGCAATTGAGCAAAAATATTTGTGCCCATCGCGCGAAAAAGAACAATTCGTCCAGCTATGGAGATGCCCTCAGATGTGTCGGCTGCAGCTTCGTCAAAGCTTTGCATCTCGTTAGCTTTAAGGTTTTTTACGCTAATTGTTGGCGTAAACTTATGAGGATAGGGCTCAAGGCCCAGTTCGCAGATTTCCTCAAGCTTGTCTTTTCGGATCTGAAAAGCTTCGTGTTTGTGATATTCAGGTTCGGGGATCTCAACGGGGATTGTGCGATTTTCAAGTAAGGATTGATCGCTCATCTCGCTGACTTGAGAATCAAGCAAATGAAGCTCGTAGGCACCCCCGCAGAAGCGGTGAAGCAGCTCGCTTAGCTCAGTTAAGGCTCGAGCCATTTCTGAAAGAGAGGTGTTTTCTAGCCCCTCGATCACGAGCATGGCGTTCTTTGTCTCGGGCGTGATCTTAGATTTATTGCATTCGCGGTAGTTCCAAGCTTTACAAGTCACTTCGCGCTCATCGCGGTAAATCACTTCGCCAGCTCGTGCAAGTTCGGTGCTCTCGCCGCCAATGGCAGTAAATTTTTCATCACCAGATGCAACTGTTAATTGCAATGGGCCATCTAGCTTGTCTAGATCATCTGCACCGGCGCAGATGGTATGCTGAAGTGAGATAGCATTATATAAGTTTACAACAGAGCTAATATCAGGTAACTGATTGTCCTTTAAGGCGCGCCTTAAAAGGCTCTCTGTAGAGCATCTAGTCGATGATGGTTTATACCCAAACGAGCGGTATGCCTCGCGCCAGTCAGTCAATTTTCCGATGTTGCCTAAATCAATTTGTGCATATTTATTTTTTGCGTCGTGCTCTGATTTGCGCAATAGTTTTAAAATTTCGCCGTCTGGGCGGCTATTATCGATGCCTTTGGCAATGAGCACACCTACTTTAAGGTGGGGATAGCGCTTCCAAATAGCTTCGGTTATGTTAAGTTTTGTTTGAGTCTTTTCCATGTGCACAATTATAGCAGATGAGTTGTTACGATACCAGTGGATTTGTCTTGCGTGGAATGAGCCCGGTTAAGAGTTTTCCTTCTGTTGAAAAAAGTTTACCTCTCCAATCAGAAATGTTTCGCTGCTTGGTGTCGAAATTAATGCCTATAATAAAGATATTTTTTTTAGTTTGTTCATAGCGTTCTTGGTATTTCTTTGTTTCGGCTTGATCAAAAGCGCACTCGCTATTTTTATCAACTTTCAATTCAAAAATAAAAAGACTTTTAGATGACTCTGCAACCAGGTCAATACGCCCAATATTGGTAGCAATTTCTGCCATTGTTTTAAGCCCTGATTTTTCGAGAAATGTTAGGAAAACAGCATGAAAGAACCCCTCTTTTGCATCTTTAAAAAGATGGTAAGGAATTTTGGCAAAGTGTTGATTCATTTTTTTAGTAAAGGACTCAAAATCGCCATGATCTAAATCGGCTTGTATTTCAGTTGCTAAAAACTCTGATCCTCGCGGTTGGACCTGAGCAAAGTGATCAATCAGTGAGTTGAAAAAAGCTTGTCTGACTTCTCGATTTGGAAAGTCAAGGCTAAATGAATCATCTTCAGAGAAATAGTCTCTGATCGTTAGATAGCCGGTTTGAAACATC
>JAUILX010000054.1 GCA_030433395.1 Chlamydiia bacterium | reverse complement strand
CCGTCTCGCTCAACCATTTTGGTCAGCTCGCCAAGTGCTGATTCTGCATAAGAGCGGTAGAGCTCGTGCTGTGAATCAGAAAGCTGTGTATGGTAAACAATTTCATCAACAGGTGGCAGATCTTTTAGCACGTCTGCCTTCATGCGGCGCATGACAAACGGAGCCACTTTTTTACGCAAATAGTTAAGGTTTTTATTTTGCTCATCGCCCTGGACTCGAATGTATTTTTCAACAAATCGCTCAAATGTTGAAAGGAAGCCAGGCATGAGAAAATCAAACAGACTCCAAAGCTCATCTAGTGAGTTCTCAATAGGCGTTCCAGAAAGAATTAAACGATGCTCTGCCTTGATCATTTTAACTGATTTGGCATTGCGCGTACCGCGGTTTTTTATGTGCTGCGCCTCATCTAATATTGCGTAACCAAATGTTGTTTTTTGATACTGTTCAACGTCTTTTTGCAATAAGCTATAAGATGTGATAATCACGTTGTGCTTTTTGACATCGGCAATCAATTTTTTACGCTGTGCTGGAATGCCATCCACAACAAGTGTTGTCATCTTTGGATTAAAGCGATGAAACTCCTCTTTCCAATTATAGAGCAACGATGTAGGACAAACAACAAGTGTGGGCTTTGTAGCATTTTGATTATACTGCGTGATAGCGGCTATAGCCTGAATGGTTTTTCCAAGGCCCATGTCATCGGCTAAAATTCCATTAAGATACATTAAGCGCAGACGCTCAAGCCACTGAACCCCTTCCGTTTGATAGCTACGCAGGGTCGCCTTAACATCTTTTGGCACAGGAGAAAATTCAATTGTCTTTTCTCCTAACATCTGTGCACGTACATCCTCTAAGCGCTTGGTCACAGTAAATTTAACAGGAAGCCCCTCAAAGTTGGATGCATCGATATTGGCAATTGACCAAATTGGCCGTTCAATCACGTGGTTGTCAAGTTTAGCAATACCCAACTCATCAAATAGCTGAACAACACCGCCAATTGTATCAAGATTTAAGACAAGAATTTTAGGAATCTTATTTTTCCCATCCGCTTTACTCCCCTTGGGACGCGCCAACTCGATAAAGGCTTTTTTAGCAGACAGACATTCCCAAAGGCGGTCCATTCTGACACCTCTTAAAGCGCCATCAACTTTCAGATCGATGAGATAAGTGTCCATCCGATCAGTGTGTGAGAGCTTAAGCGTGAACTTGCTCTCGTCATAAATGAATTGGTCGAGCAAATTTTGTGGACAGTTAAACTGCACACGCCCTTGATTACGGGGAATTGTCTCAGTCATGAATTCGACAATTTTTTTCTCGCTTTTTGCCAAAAACATTCCTTGTTCATTATCAAATACGAAATCTAAAAATAGATCATCTATAATACTGCGCTCTTCAACAAGATTGCGCGCAACAATTCCATCGTCTGTAATAAACGTATCAAGATGCTCGTCTTGAAGTTGTGCTGGTGTTGCAGGAATAAGGTGCTCATCATACTTAAATTGAAGCATGGCATCAAGCTCACCGTTTAAAAAAGAGATGTCACAAACAGCCTGCATCTCGCCCGTGTAAGGCAGCGTTACAAACTTATCTGTAACGCTCTTGTGAGCGACTGTGGCATATTCTGAAAGCTGCGGCAAAGCATTTTCCACAAAGGTGCCAAAAAGCGGCTCAGGAATCGTCATATCTCGGATTGGACTCAAATTTTTCAAGTGCTGCCGTGTGATGTTTGGAGCGAAGCGATGATAGACACCTTCATGCAACATCCCCGGCGTTGCACATTCCAAAAGCTGCACATCCTCAAGCGTTACAGGCTCACTTCCAACCATAAGAGTTGGATTAATCAAAATCTTCTTTGCTGGCGGTTCAATGTACTCTAAATTAAAACAAAAAGAGGCAAAATAAGGTGAAAAATGTAAAGGACGCTCCAAACTTTCGAAATAAAGACATGGCAGCGTAAATAGTTCATCATCTTGAAACTGGGTATTTTGAGCCTTAATATCGCTCATTGCAACGTCAAAGGCCTTGGCCAAAACTGCTCCAAAAATCGCGGGATCAATCATCCCAATTTTCAGCGCTCGATCAGAACCTGTTTTTTCAGGAAGGCGTGCATGCTCAAAAACAATACGAGCCATTTCTCGATGGCGCTCATCAAATGATTGCAAACCAAAAGAATATTTTTTACCCCCAACATAGAGCGCTTCTTGAAAGCGCATGCTGAGCAAAAACGTTTTAAGATTTGGAATATGCAAGGGTTTACTGCGTGATGGAAGCCTCAGCGCAAACTGCATTTCTATACTAGTTTTTTGCTTTTTATCTGTAACGGGCTTAAAGATAATTGCCAGCTCAGCACGATCAATTTTTTGCTCTTGCTGTTTTAGAAAAAAAGGCGATTGAGCAAGGAGTGCTGAGGAAGCCACATATTCTTGTAAAAGCTGCCGCTTGTACTCAACATCTTTGCGCTCTTCTTCTTTATTTGCAGCCTCTTGAACATGCTTGAGAAGCTCAGCTTTTGCCCCTTCAGCCCCCTCTTCATCAATCGATTCTAAATCAGCCTCTTCTGAGTATTCAACAAGAATCTTATCTAAATTAGCTTCTAAATAATACATAAGAGCGGCTAGATGTTGGCAGTCATAGTGATAGGGGCAGTCGCAATTGGAGTCAATTGTTTCGCATTCCCTTCGATCAATTTCAATCTCAGTTTCATAGGCATTTTCATATTGCCCTTGCACTTGCGCAGAGATACGAAGCGTATTCGTATCGAGGTGCAAGATTTTAGCAGACAGCACCTTCTTATCTTCAAAAAGCGTTTTGCCATCTCGAAGTATTGTCGATGAAAAGTCTTGTCTCAATTTTCTAACGTTCAGCATTTTTCCTACCTCAGTCAAGGGATTAATCAGCTTTTACATTTTTTTTGAAACAATCGCAAGCAAAAAAATACAGACACCAAAGCCTGCAAAACACCTTCTTAAAGGTTTCTTTGCGCCAAGTTTAAAAACCAAGTATTTTTTTTAATTGTTTATAAATCCTCTAGATCTTATACTGGACTGCAGATGCGGGTGTAGCTCAGTGGTAGAGCATCACGTTGCCAACGTGAGGGTCGTGAGTTCGAATCTCATCACCCGCTTCATTCATTTTTATTTTTAAGGGGTGCAGTTAGTGACACAACAAAAAGAAATCCAACTTGGTCAAGACATCGAATTTGAAATTCATACAAAACCTGATTGCGTTGTCGAGATGAATGTCACCGCCAAAGAACCTCTAGTCAAAAATGCCTTTCAGCAAGCCATACACTCTGTTGCCAAGGAAGTTTCTATCCCCGGCTTTCGTAAAGGCAAAGCGCCAGCTGAGCTTATCAAAAAGCGCTATCCAGATGCACTTGAGCAACAATGGCACAAAGCCATAGCCGACCATGCATTTAGAGCTGCTCAGCACGTAGCACGCATTCCAGTACTTACGACAAAATCCCCCATAACCTTCAACATGGAAAGCTGTGAAACTGACAAAGCCGAAATGAAATTCAGCTTTGAGCGCGAGCCTCAAGTTCCTGAAATTGACATCTCTAAAATCAACCTAGAAATCCCTACAGTTGACAGCGTGTCAGAAGAAGCCATCGATGAAGCAGTGCGCCAAGCCAGTTTCTTCTTTGCAGAATGGACAACCATTACCGATAGAGCCGCTCAAGAAAAAGACTACGTACTTTTAGACATCTACACAGTTGATGGCGAGCAAGAACAAAAAGTTTTTAACGGCACACGTTTTGAAGTCTCAGAAAAATCCATGAGTTTATGGATGCGTGAGCTTGTTATAGGGATGAGCACAGGCGAGAAAAAAGAGGGACTTAGCAAACCTGATGACGACGCCACCGAAGAAGAGAAAAAAGAATTTGAGCCGAAAAAAGTCCGCGTTGAGCTCGTAAAAATTGAAGAGGCTAAACTCCCTGAGCAAGATGATGCCTTTGCCGCTAAAGTCGGCTGCAAAACCATGAATGAGATGCGCACAAATATTCGCAACCTTTTTGAAAAGAAAAACAAAGAAAACCACATCAGCTCCCTGCGAGATAAGCTCAGTGAAGAGCTTATCAAGACGCATCCCTTTGACCTGCCAAAATCACTCCTAGACGAAGAGATCAAATACCGCATGGAATCGGCTATGCAGCATCCCCAATTTAAGCAAGAATGGGAAAAGAAGACAGACGACGAGCGCAAAGAGCATGAGGCCAATCTGCGCACAACTGCAGAAAATGCCGTACGCCTTTTTTACCTATGCCGTAAAGTTGCCCAAGATGCAAATCTCCCTCTATCACAAGAAGAGTTAAAAAAACCTGACGCTAGCTTCCTTGAACTCCTAATTGGCCTTAGATCACCTTATGAGCAACAGCAAGGGCAAGAGCAACAGGCTATGGAAATGACACGCCTCATGCTTCATAAAGCCCAAGAGCACATCATTAAGCAGATTGAAAATATTGCGAAGTAATTCAAGACTGCGTATAGTTCAAGGATAAGGTCTAATCGCAAAGGGAGTAAATATGCGCGGAAAATCAACACTCATACCATATGTTATTGAAGACACAGGACGCGGCGAGCGTTCAATGGACATCTATTCTAGACTCTTGAAAGACCGCATCATCTTCATTGGCACAGAAATTGACGACCAAGTCGCCAATGCAGTCGTTGCTCAGCTTATTTTCCTACGAGCTGACGATCCAAAAAAAGACGTTAATATCTATATCAACTCACCCGGTGGTGTGATTTCTGCTGGACTTGCCATTTACGACACCATGAAGTACTTAGGCTGCAACATCAACACCTACTGCATCGGACTTGCCGCCTCCATGGCAGCTGTCCTCCTATGTGCCGGCACCAAAGGCAAACGCTATATTTTGCCAAACAGCCGCGTTATGCTTCACCAACCACACGGCGGAGTGGGAGGTACCTCTGCAGACATCCATATTCAGGCACAAGAAATTCTCCGCATGAAGGAAGTCAATAGCAAAATCATAGCTAACCATACCGACAAGCCCTTTAAAAAAGTTGTTGAAGACACAGAAAGAGACTTTTACATGAGCGCTCAAGAAGCCCTTGAATATGGTCTAGTTGACCAAGTATTAACCAACGAAGAATCAAAACTACACGCAATGGCAAATGGCAAAGGATAAAAAAAACATGGTCTGCTCATTCTGCGGGCGCCACGAAGACGAGGTCGAAAAACTCATCTCCGGACCAAATGCATATATCTGTGATAAATGCATTAAACTGTGTCTAGACATTGTTGAGAAAAAGCCCTCTCAAGAAGGTGAAGATTCCAAACCCCATGAAATAGTCGTTTTAAAGCCAAAAGAGATTAAAGATCGTCTAGATGAGTACATCATCGGCCAAGAAACAGCCAAACGTACAATCTCTGTTGCCGTATATAACCATTACAAACGCATACGTGCCATTGACCAAAAGCATGATGTTGAGTATTCCAAATCAAACGTTTTGCTGATAGGCCCAACCGGCTCAGGTAAAACACTCATCGCTCGTACATTAGCTGAAATTCTTGACGTTCCCTTCGCAATTGCCGATGCGACAACACTCACAGAAGCTGGCTACGTTGGTGAAGACGTTGAAAACATCATTTTACGCCTCGTACAAAGCGCTGATTATAACATTGCAAAAGCAGAGCGTGGTATCATCTATATCGATGAAATCGATAAAATTCGCAAGACCACCGGTAACGTCTCTATTACTCGCGACGTATCTGGTGAAGGCGTGCAGCAATCCCTACTCAAGATCGTAGAAGGCACCACAGCTAACATTCCCCCCAAGGGTGGCCGCAAGCATCCGAACCAAGAGTATCTAAAGGTCAATACAGACAACATTCTGTTTGTCGTCGGCGGAGCCTTTGTAGGCCTTGATAAAATCATCGCCAGACGTCTTGGAAAAGGCGTGATTGGGTTTGACTCAGTTGAAAAACGCCATCTAGATCCCACCGAAGTTGACTATCTACTATCCAAAGTAGCCACCGAAGACCTCGTCGAATTCGGACTCATCCCCGAATTCATCGGCCGCTTCAACTCCCTTGCCAATTTTAACGAGCTCAAACTCGAAGACCTCATTGAAATTCTCACAGAGCCCAAGCATGCCATCATCAAGCAATACACTTCTCTCTTTACAGAAGATGGCGTCGAGCTCATCTTCACAAAAGAAGCCCTATACGCCATTGCTGAAAAAGCAAAAAAGGCAGGGACCGGGGCCCGTGCCTTAAGAATGATCGTTGAGAATCTCTTGATTAACCTCATGTATGAAGTGCCCTCGGACCCTTCAATCAAATCAGTGACCATCGAAGCCAACACCGTAACTGACTCAGAGCCCCCTAAAATTGAGCGAAGCCAGTCAGCTTAAATGCCTTTTAAGCGCCTTGCCATACCCTTCACGCTCAGCTGCAAGTATTTGATCTAATCCCAACTCAACTTTGTCATCAAAACGAATAACTTCTTGCTGCGGCTTGAATCTAATTTTAACGCCATCCTCTTCATGTGCGTGAATTACGACACCCTCAGAATCAACTTCTTCTAAATTAAGTTGAGCTTTTAGGGGAGGTTTATCCAGTTGTCTTGGC
>JAUILX010000053.1 GCA_030433395.1 Chlamydiia bacterium | reverse complement strand
ATCTGGATGCCAAAAATCAGCGACTTTGTAAATCCCACAAACAAGTCAAAAAGCGTGATATGTTGAGGCATAGGATCGAAGTAAGTATTTGGCGACATATGGAAAAAATACACTGAGATCAAATAGCCGCCAAAGATTCCCATACAGATCGAAAAGATGGTGAGTAGGGGAGTCATAAATGTTGCCGCAATGATGCGGGGTGCAACTAAGTAGCGATTAGGATTGACAGCCATTGATTTTAGAGCATCGATCTGTTCGGTCACATACATCGTGCCTAATTCAGCGCACATTGCCGCACCAACCCGGCCGGTAATCATAAAAGCTGTTAAGACAGGCCCAAGCTCAGTGATCATGGCTTTTCCAACCATGATGCCAGTTGTTCCGACAAGGCCCATGTCGCTTAGTTGAAAGAAGGCTTGAGCTGCTAAAACCAGGCCCGTTGAGAATCCTGTCATTGCAACAACAGGTAGAGACTGAACGCCCACATCGTAGAGTTGTTCTCTAATGAGCGCCCATTTGGGTGGTTTCCGAATTGAGGAAAATACCGCATCAAAAATAAAGAGGGTGTAATCACCCAAAGAGTTAACAAATGCGAGGAGCTCGCGCAATAAATTCATATACTTCGCATCATAGCTGCGAAGCAGTTATCGCACAAGTATACGTTAGCCTTGGATGCCTTTTCGGTATGTATGCTTCTCGTCTTCTATGATCTTTTCAGCAGCTTGGTTAAGCTGGCGATTAGTGTCTTGAAGGGAGCGTTTTAACTCTGTGCTTTTATCGCCCTTTTTTTCTAACTTTTGGCTAGCGTCTTGATGCTTTCCAGCCTGTGTATTGAAAATAGAATCACCGCCATGTGTGATTCCGCTAGCAGCTTGTGCAGCTGCTTGCCCACCAGGTGTAAATCCCAGCGCACCAGAGGCAAGGCTAGTGCCAACATCCCACGCGCAGTGTAGATTTGCAGTAGAAGATTTTTTCCCTGCAATCTTTTCTTTTTCTTCTTCTTGGCTGCGACTTTGCTCATTGAGCAGCCTGATGCAACTTTGAGTTGTCTCTGTGAGCATGCAAAGCAAATGAGTTAACCTTGCATCCATATTTGATGAGCTTTTTTGGTTTGATTTTATTGACTCTAGCTTTGGTAAATCTACTTGTATTTCCATATTCCCTCTAATTTTTTAAGCAGCCGATGCAACGGACTTTGCAATACGCATCTGCTCGATTTGATCTTTTAAATGTTCCATGGCCGATTGATGTAAATGGTTGGCCATCTCAACTAAATGCTCTGCATTGCTGCAATGCAATTCGAGTTTTTGTTTAACTCTTTTGAAATTTGTGCGGTTTTTATCGATATTTTTATTTTCTTGAACAAGGTCGGCTTTGCGAATTCCACCACCTAGGGCTGAGGCGAATTGAATGCTGCTTGAGAGTATGCCAATAATGTTAGTAGTTGTGTTTTCCCCGTAAAGAATTTGCTCAAGGTTGGAGCCTCCACCAATCGTTAGTCCCAAAATTCCTGCTGCTAAGGATAAAGCTGCCGAAAGCTGAGGGCACATGCCAGAAGCATTGAGTGTGGTGCTTAAGACAGATGCTCCTCCAGCAGCCATCATTCCACCACTAAACCATTTAGAAGTATTTGGATCTTGCCAAAGGTAATAACCTACAACCATCGAAGTTGCAGCTCCTGCAACACCGGCAATAGCCCCAGTTTGTGTCCACCATGTACTCTTTTCCTGTGCAGTCTTCAAGCGTTTGCCATCTTGATGATGCTCTTCAGCCATACTTTTCAGCTGATCTTGAAGGTCTTCAATGTTGTCCATGCGCCAAACTAAAATGCCGTTTTGCGACTTTTCAACCGTTTCTACAAACGGAATAAAGCGGTTGATTGCAAGTCGGGTGTTGACTCGTGGGCACTTGCTTAAGTCGGGCTTTGATGGTAAGTAATTTTGATGGTGTCTATTAGCTTTGGAAAGGTCATCTTTGATCGTTTGAGCTGTTGGGACATGAGTAGTATCTTTAGAAATTGATGAGATGCTTTGCAAGCGATCGATTCGATTAACGCTCATGAAGTTGCCCACTGTTTTTTTAAGACTGAAATCTTGTCCATGAGTTCTTGATGATAGGTGGAGCCATCCAAATGCCTTTCTGCTTCATCAAGGGCAAGCATTGCGTTTTCTCTTTCCCCAAGCATCCATAAACAATCTGCAGCGTGGAAGTGGGGCAATGGATCTTCACCGAGCAAAACCGCAAGCATTGACCAGGCAGTGACAGCATTGGCGTAATTTTTTTCCATTTGTAAGACCGAGGCAAGGCCCATCCAGTGCTTGGACTCAAAAGGCTTGTTCAAAGTCAAATGTTGAAATATCTCTTTGGCCTTCGTATAATCGCCAGCATCGTAAAGACCTTGAGCTAGATTGTACAGGACGGAGAGGTCTTCATCTGTCATTTTTCCATCAAGGATTGGAGCATCGCGTGATTGACGATCAATGACTTGATCAAGCGCTTTTTGAATGGCTGTTTGCATCTAGCCTCCTGTTTTTCTAATAATGTGCCTGTTGAGTTCAGCAAGGCGGTCATAAACACGATAAAGGATTTCATGCTTGAGCAAGCTTTCCTTCATAACCTTGTGCATGCGTATTGTAACTGTTGGCAAGATTCCTTGCGCGTAAGTGATCACTTCAGAAACCTTGTCAACCGATTTATCGATGAACTTTTTAGCTTCATCGTAATTTAGGTTAAAATAAGACGAATCTGCTTTTAGATCCTCAAGTTTTAAATCACTCTCAATTGGGCTGGGTATATTTTTTAGCAGCTCAGGATACTTTTCTCTGTATGATCCAATAAAAGCCTGATAGCTTTGTATTTTATCAAAAAACTCTTCAGGTTGATATTTTCCATCCTCGATAGCGCTTTTTGCGCCTTTGAGATCTTGGGCCATTTGCCTTGAACGGTTCATGACTTCAACTAAGGCTTCACCCTCATCGATAAGAGCATTGATTTTGTTATTGCTGACTCGATCATGGTTGATGACAAGTGGTTGCATCGCCATGCCAACGTTACAGCCATGGCTTTTTTTAGGTTTTGCTTTGACCTGGTCGATAGCGCTTTGCAGCAATTGGTTGGTATTTTCCAGCTCTTCGATGCTGCGTTTACCATCGCTTAAAAATTCTTCAATTTGTGATAAAAACTTATGGAGATCGATTTTCTCATTTTGAAATTTAAGCTCAATATCACCCTTGCCTTTTTTCTCATGGCGTAAAGTGACAATCAAGCTCTGCGCGTATTCAAATAATTCCTTTGCGAGCAATTTATCTGAATTTGATTGAGTCTTCTCAGTCTTATGAATGGCCGGACGATTGTGAATAACTTCTGTTGACATGCTCTCTCTCCCTTACGATCTAGCTTATCAATCCAGACATTTAATTTCAAGGAAAAAATAATCGGCTTGAAATAAATGACTCTAAGTAAATATAACGAGTCCTATGAGTACAATCAGTCAATCAAAAGCAAAGCAAATATTTGAATCCCTGCAAAAATTCATCCCAGGTGGCGTTTGCAGTCCTGCCAGAGCTTTTGGGCAGGTCGATGCAGATCCTCTCGTTATTGGCTCATCTAGTGGCGCTACATTGATCGATGTCGATGGTAAAAGTTATATTGATTTTGTCTGTGGATGGGGAGCTTTAATTTTAGGACACAGCCACCCTGCAGTTGTCGATGCTATTCAACAACAACTATCTAAAGGTCACTGCTATGTTAACTCTTTTGAGCTAGAGCTCAAGATGGCCCAGCTCATCACTGAGCTTATGCCCAGTATCGAAAAGTTGCGCTTTGTTTCCTCTGGAACTGAGGCGACCATGAGCGCGATTCGGGTAGCTCGTGCCTACTCGCAAAAAGATCTTCTGATTAAATTTGATGGAAACTATCACGGGCACAGCGATCCTCTGCTGATTAAAGCAGGCTCAGCTCATACTGGTATTGCCGACTCAAAAGGTGTACCTCCTCAAAATACGCTGTCCCTTCCGTTTAACAATTGCGATGTCTTGCAGGCCCTCTTTGATGAGCGAGGTGATGAAGTCGGCGTTGTTATTATCGAGCCCATTGCTGGAAACATGGGAGTGGTTCCTGCAAGTTATGAATTTCTCACATTACTACGCAAGTTAACAAAGCAACATGGCGCAGTCCTGATTTTTGATGAAGTTATGTCAGGTTTTCGTGCCCATTTGGGTGGTGCGCAAGCTTTTTACAATATCGTGCCCGATATGACGTGCCTTGGAAAGATTATTGGAGGTGGGTTGCCGTGTGCAGCTTTTGGTGGGCACAAAAAGATTATGGATTTACTTGCGCCTTTAGGCGAGGTTTATCAAGCAGGAACTTTGTCGAGTAATCCACTGGCTCTGGCCTGTGGCTATGCCACATTAACAGAGCTCTGCAAGCCCGGCGTTTTTGATTGTATAGCCTCAAAAGCAAAATGCATTGTTAAGTCTGTTTCTGCAAAACTCCCAACTCACCAAGCAGGAGCGATGTTCACGTTGTTTTGGACTAATGGGGAGGTCAATAACTTTGAAGAGAGCAAGCGCCAAGATAAACAAACATTTAAGCGGTATTTCAGCCACTGCTTAGAGCGCGGCATCTACATGCCACAGTCGCCTTTTGAGTCAGCCTTCGTTTCGCTTGCGCATACAGACGAGCACATCGATTATACAGTAGAGGCTATTTTGAGCTTTTTGGGATAGGCTCTTCGTCTGGCCATTCATAAGCAGCAAGAGGACGGACATCAAGTTGTGATTCAGCAATTAAAATTTCTTTTCCTGCAAGCTCTAGAAGATAAAGTGTTGTTTTTGGACTAATGGGTCTGCGCTCGCGGATTTTAATTGCTTTAAGATTATTCATACCAGTGACGCGATGACGCCCAACTTTCTTCAAAAGCCAGTAAGAAAGGGCGAAAAGTGCTAAAAGTGCTGCAAGAGTTAGAACCATCTTTGTTAGAGCATGACCGTAGGATGTTTGCGTTAGGTCTTCGGTTGGGGCTTCAGGATGTGTATGTTCTGCAGGAGGCGGGGCATTGACCGTCTCCTCAAAAATCTGCTTGTCAGCAAAAGCGCCGGCACAAAACAACAAAATCAAACATAAGTGTCGAATTTTCATTCTCTTTGTTATACTGTTTATATGAGCAAGAAGCAAGGATTAATTGCCCTCGATATCGATGGCACACTTACTGATGGTCACCACCTAATCCCAGACAAAGTTGTCGATTACCTGTGTGGATTACACGATAGTGGTTGGCAAATAGCCCTTATCACAGGGCGTATGTACTCATTTGCCAAGCGCGCCATTGGCAACATGAATTTTCCCTATTTCCTAGGCATTCAAAACGGTGCTGATATTTTGTCTATGCCTGACGAAAAACTTGTTGATCGCGCCTATTTACAAGATGGAATTCTTGATCATCTAGATCTACTTTATAACGAGCTCAATACAGACTATCTAATTTATAGCGGATATGAAAAAGGGGATTTTTGCTACTGGCGTCCCAACAGATTTCCGCAGCAGATGTATCCTTACCTAAAAAAGTTAGAAAAACTCTCCGACGCACCTTGGCAAGAGCGCAGCGACATACGCGATTCATTTCCCTTGATCAAGTGTGTTGGTAGCTATAAAACCATGCACGTAGTTGAAGAGAAATTAAATACCTATACTGGGATTGCAACCTCACTGATTTCAGATCCTGTGAGCGATGGTTTTTACCATTTGGTTTTAATCACACATGCATTAGGTCAAAAAGGCGGCGCCTTAAAACGTATTGCAAAGCTGTGTGATATCGAAGGACCCATCATTGCTGCAGGTGATGATGCAAATGATATCCCGATGTTTAAAGAAGCAGATATCGCAATTGCTATGGGGGGCGCTCCAGAGCATGTGGCTGCATACGGCTCCATCTTAGCCCCACCTTCAACTGAAATGGGGATTATTCCCGGTATCGAGCAAGCTTTAACCCGATGCTAGGCTATAAATCTAAACAAACAGGTTGGGTGCACTTTAACCCGCACTCAACAGATGGCCTTCACGATACCATTCCCGTTGTTGAAAATGCTTGTCATATTCTTGAGCTTTTACAAACTAAATCATCCCAACAGCTCTATGAGGCTAAGTTTCTTTTAGAAAGGATGTCAGCATTTCAGGCGCCTTCTGGTAATTTTCCTCACTACCTACATGAATATCCCCATACATATAATTCGTTAACAGCCTTTGAGCTGCTCACACCTTTTCATCTTATCCAAAAACACTTCGGGTCCATTCTTAAAAGTTTTAAACCAACAATTGAGCGGCTGCATAGTTTTTGTGACACTGTCATCGATCGTGTATTTATTACTCCTGCTCATAAAACACTCCTAAAAGCTGCAAAAGGAATGTCAATTCATCCAGATGAATGGCGTGGAGAGTCCAGCAGTACTTGGGGCTTGCTTTTGCAAGCCTATCGTATTGCACCTGATCCAATCTGCCTACAAAATTTAAGCAAGCACATCCATCCCACATTGAACTGCTTTGTAGGGCTTTATGAGCCCCAAGAAGAAAAGCGACAAGCACGCTCCTTACTCGATTTATTCCTAGGAAATGATGTAGGTGACCATCC
>JAUILX010000213.1 GCA_030433395.1 Chlamydiia bacterium | reverse complement strand
TCAACGCCCTCATTAATAAAGTCACGGTAAACATCAATTTGAGATTCCATTTTTTGATAAAGCAAGTTTCTTTCTGTAAATTTTGATTTACTCTCCTCTAAAATTTTAAAAAGTTAAGTACCGAACACCGGTTTGCCACTCATCAGCGATCTCAACCAAAACAGCGGATACAAGCCGCTCACAAGACGCTTCATTTGGAAAGACGCCGACCGTTCGTGTCCGCCTTCTGATTTCTTTGTTGAGTCTTTCCAGTAAATTACTTGTCCTGATTCGCTGATGGTGATGAGCCGGAAATTGAAAGTGCTGCAGACTTTCCTCAACACTTTCCTCCATCCATCGACTTAATTTTGGCATTTCATGTTCATACTTTTTCACTGCATCCTGCAGTAACCGTTTTGCTGTTGCATCATCTGGTGCGGTAAGAATTGACTTGATGACATTAGCAACCTCTCGTTTTTTCGATCTCTTAGTCACATAGCTTTGAGCATTTTGCTGTAGATGAAATTGACACCGTTGCCATGGGATACCTGGTAATACTGTCTTACGTGCAGCCTTTAATCCAGCATGTGCATCACTAATAATAAGTTCAACCCCATGCATGCCCCGTTCTTGCAGCTGACAGAGAAACTCACGCCAATGTATTTCATGTTCAGATAGTGAGACCGATAAACCCAGCACGTCTCTTTTACCAAAATCATCCACGCCTGCAGCAATCAAAATCGCACAATCCCTAACTTGCCCACCATACCTGATTTTTTGATACTGAGCATCAAGATAAAGATAGCGATAGCTTTTTAGAGGCCGCTTACGCCACTCAGAAAGCTCTTCATCGAGTAACTTAGCGGCCTGGCTGACTTCGGTTGACGTGACCTCAAAACCACACAGCTCTTCCATCACATTTTTTACCTTGCGGGTGGAAATGCCTTGAAAGTACATCTCTGCGATAGCAAGCTTCAGGGCTCGTTCTGAACGCATACCTCGCTCTATGCAGGTTGGGTAGAAGTCTGTATGTCTCGTTTGTGGTACCAACAATGGTAACGAGCCTATACGGGTCTTGATCTCTTTAGGCTTAAAGCCATTGGCATAGTCTTTTCGATCATCAGTCCGTTCGAAGGGGGCTGCTTGGATATGACGTTGCCGCTCCAAAACCATAGCTTGGTTAATCAAGGCGGTGAGTACTTCGGGCAAGCCTTCGAGCCCTTTATCAATCAATAGTTCCATTGGATCCCGTTCTGCATTA
>JAUILX010000212.1 GCA_030433395.1 Chlamydiia bacterium | reverse complement strand
ATAGTGAAAGCAACGCAGATTACTTAAAAGAGGTCTTACCAACGCTAATTCTACCCAGTTTTATAGGTGATTTACAAGGCAAAAAACAACACACATTTACCCTAACGGTATGTCATGATAACTAAAATTTTTTCTCTGCTGATGTTAGTAACTCCCTTAATGTGCGAGGATCTCGTTATTCACGTGCCCACGCAAAAAAAACTCCAACCTGCGTACGTCACTGAGATCCACGCAAAAGCTTCCCCCTTTGAACGTGACTATCCAAAGCAACTTCAAGAGGTTTTAAAATTTGATTTTCAGCACAATGGCCGGACATCTGTTGTCGATTCTAATCCTGAAGCAGAAAAGATTCTAGCTGATGAAAAATATCAACGGGCTTTTTATCCCAAAATGCTGCAAGATTTGCACGTATCATATGTCGTTCAAGCACGCATTGAGGGAAAGCAATTGCTGACCTCCGTTTATGTCGCAAGCTCCTCTGTTCTCAAGCACTTTAAAACTTTAGAGCTAAGCGGACATCTTTGTGATGATAGGCGCTTAATTCATCGTCTTGCAGACGGAATTTTTCAAGATTTATTTAAATCCAAAGGAATTGCATCAACACAGGTGCTCTATGCCTATCAAACATCTTGGAAAACGGATGCCTCAGAAATCTGGCAATGCGATTACGACGGGGGCAATGCCCATCCCATTACACATGAAGGTGTCCAGAGCGTCAGCCCGCAACCCTACACAGCTGAGCGCTTTGTCTATGCCTGCTACAAATCAGGTCAAACAAAAATTTATGCGAAAAGGTTTGATGAACGCCTCGGAACCCCTTGCATCACTCTTAGCGGCAGTCAATTTCACCCGAGAATGAACGCTGATATGAGCGCTCTTGCCTTTACATCGGACCACTTAGGTCGCAACGATCTATTTTTACAGCAGCTTAAAAATGGAGATCCTATTGGCAGGCCTCAACAACTCTATGCATTTCCAAAATCTGTTACTGCCTCTCCTTGCTTCAGCCCTGATGGCAAGCAAATTGCTTTTGTATCTGATCAGAGTGGCAACCCTAAAATTTATCTTATTGATGTGCCTGTAGACGCAAAACCGCACAAAAGGCCTGAGGCCAAGCTATTAACCAACAAACATAATGCTTGCGTATGCCCAGCCTGGTCGCCCGATGGCCAAAAGATTGCCTATTCTGCAAAGATAGAGGGCATCAGACAGATTTGGATATATGACCTTCAGTCAAAAGGAA
>JAUILX010000211.1 GCA_030433395.1 Chlamydiia bacterium | reverse complement strand
TTGGCTTTAGCCCAAGCTTTTTTAAGACGCGGATGACTGAGATGGAAAGAACTTGGGCAAGATTGTGAGCAGAGTTAAATCCAGGAGGCAGATAAAAGCAAAATGTGGCATAAAGGTTTGTATCTGGAGGAGAGTGCCATGTGCGTTTGTAGCGGCCACGACCACCTGTTTGTTCATTGGCTGTAATGCAGATGAGCGGGTTGGGGTGTAGCTCATCACTGTTCTCTTTGGCCCAGGTATTTGTAGAATCAATGATAGGTAGCTCGATATAGTCTATGGCCATGCTTTGGAATCACCTTTATTTACGACGTTTGGATTTGCGGCCCCTGCCAATTATTTTGGCGCTGATGGGATGCAGCCTTCTTGTTTTGACATCAACATCTGGCAGTGATGTCTTTTTTTCACCCATTGTAAAAAAGCAGCTGCAATGGTTTGCCATCGGGTGGGGCGCCTATTTTTTTTGTGCAGGTTTAGACTACCACACTTTACGTAAATGGGCACCTGTTTTATATGTGATTGCTTTGGTTTTGCTTTTAGGGCTCTTTTTTACTAATCCAATCCAAAATGTGCGTAGGTGGTACCGCATTCCGCTTATTGGGGCAGAGCTTCAGCCCTCTGAAATAGCAAAGCTTGCTGTCGTGATTGCTATGAGTGCTTTCATTGAGCGAAAGGGCAAGGGGATGCGTCAGTGGGTCCCGCTGTTTCAAGCATCAATGCTTGTCTTAATTCCGTTTGTGTTGATTTTAAAGCAGCCAGATTTAGGGTCAGCACTTGTGTTGATGCCGATCACGCTTGTAATGTTTTATTTTGCTGGCATTAAAAGGCGGGTGATTGCAGCTATGTCTATTGGGGCAATGTGCGGACTTGTATTTATCAATATGATGTTTTTAGGATTTATTTCGCATGAAGGTTTTCGACCCGTAGCGACAAAATTGATCAAGGAATATCAGTATGAGCGGCTCAATCCAGATACGTATCATCAACGCGCATCGCAAACGGCTATCAGCGTTGGAGGCGTTAAGGGAAGTGGGTGGCGCCGGAGTGAATTTACAGGAAACGCATTTTTACCGGCGGCTCAGACTGATTCTGTATTTGCAGCATTCGCTGAAGAATTTGGGCTCTGGGGGGTGTTTGGGGTTTTAGCAGCTTTTTTTGGTCTGATTTATTTTAGCTTTCAAGTGACAGCACTTGCAAAAGATCCCTTCGGTCGGTTATTGTCAGCTGGAATTGCTGTTTATCTGGCGATGCATGTCGTCGTAAAT
>JAUILX010000210.1 GCA_030433395.1 Chlamydiia bacterium | reverse complement strand
ATAAAAGCGACCTCCACACGGGAGGCCTCAGTCTTAGATGCGTTGCTGCTTCTTTTTCAAAGCCTTTAGTTTTTTCTTGCGCGCGCGTTTGATATCAGCGCTGTGCCAGCTACGATGTTTTGCCATTTTTAGTTCCTGTCGATTATTTACTAAGGTTATTATAGCACAATTGTTGCTTATAAGAAACGACATCCCAGCGACCAGATACTCAACGATTGAGAAAGATTGACTAAACAAACTCGAGTTATAAAAAAGCAGCCTGAGGCTACTCTTCCATCAAGAACGTGCTTAATCAAGCGAGAGCAAGCCGCTCATGCTATGAATTATATTATACATGATTTTGATATATTAGTCAATAACCTATTCTTCTATCTCGGCGGTTTTATGAACTAATCAATCAGATCCATTTCCTCAAGCAATGGCATGACATCGTGCTCAAAAATAGAGCCAATCGAAATATCAGATGTTTGTGTGTTAATCCAGCGCAACTCTTCAACCTCACTCGAAGCGGTTGGAGCGCCTTTGAAGTTATCTACCTTATAGACAAACATCTCAAGCATCAGGCCATCCTTTCCCGTCGCTTCAGCATAAAATGTGCCCAGGCGCTCTACTGTCGAGGTGTCTATTTCGATTTGAATTTCTTCCAATAATTCGCGAGCAAGGGCTTCTATCGGAGTTTCATTATTCTCCAGTTTGCCACCAGGCGCTATAAAAAAGTCTTTGCCTATAGAACGAGTGACGAGGAATTTTCTATCCCTAATGATGACAGCGCCTGCTTTTTGGATGTCGATGTGTTTGGTCATGGTTAGAGTGTAACAAATTAATCAGGTCTGCTTTGGCTATCGAGAACCGTTTAGGCCTTAATCCTGACAAAAATCATCTCATGCTCATAGTCGGTTGGGTTATGGATCTTGTGTTGAACATTAGCGGGATAAACAAAAACGTCGCCAGGAGCGTATTCGTATATACCGTCTGCGTCATGAACTTCACCGGTACCCGTTAAAACCACCATAATTTCCTCAATGTCATCATGCTGGTGCCAGTCAAACGTTTGACCTGCGGGCAAAAAACCGTGGGTCATTGCATCAAAGTGGAGACTCTGAAGATGATCTTTGTTCGCATAAACGATGCGTGCACCGCTGCCACCGTGGGCATCTTCCTTTTGTATAGTACCTGATGGTCTTTTTGTGATCTTCATGTCTTGAGTATAACAAAAAGCCCCAGCCTGTACTTCGGGGATGAGTTTATTATGCGAAGATAAA
>JAUILX010000052.1 GCA_030433395.1 Chlamydiia bacterium | reverse complement strand
TGGGGCTGGGTCATCAAAAACTTATTGAAGTCTTGAAGCGGGATCATCCAAATATTGTGCTAGCTGGAAGTTATGTTAGCGGGCCGGCGGTCAATGCATGCATCAGACAAGCGCGTGGATTGGCAGAGCAGTTTGCAAATGCTTCATCTGAGCGCTTGTGTGCTTTGCGCTAAGGTTAAAAACCAAGCCTGGCAATTCTGTTGGCATCGCAATGATGCGCTCATCTGCTAAATCTTCGGAAAGAGCCAAAGCATCGCAAGATGCAGGCAATTTTAATCCAACAATATGGCTGCGGCTTTCAATGACATCGTAATGTGCATCATTCAAACTCTTACGCAGATCTTGGGCTCGCATAAGTACCATTGAGCGCTCAGCTTCCATATCGGGGATAAGGTCTAAGGCAGCGTTCATTGCGCCTAGACTGCCAGGATTAAGGGGTTCAATGCGTTGGCTTATAGTGCAGTAGTCACAAAACAAGTCAGGGCCTGATATGTAGGCGCCAAAAGATCCCGTAACCTTTCCAAAAGATCCGATAACGACGTCAACGCCTTTTTTATGAGCTGCGCATCCCATTCCGCTGTCACCCAGCATTCCTAGCGAGTAGCTATCGTCAATAATTAGCAAAGCGTCGCATCCAGCAGCATGAGCCATGAGGCGGCGCAGGTCTAAAATGCGGCCGCTTGTAGGGCAGATCGAAGGGGCTATCATGACTTTGGGTTCTGGTCCATCAGGCAAGTCGCCAATGTGATTGTGGTCAAAAAAATGGAGCGACCCTTTATTGCTCATAACTCGTTTAAGGTTGTGTGCGGGGTAGGCATGTTCTACAAAAAGGCTAGCACCTAGTGAGGAAAGCATTCCAAAGAGTGTGTTTTGCATTGCGACAGCTGTTGGGAATAGCAGTGTTTGTTCGGCCCCAACGAATTGGTTAAATCGATTCTGTAGCTCAGTGTGAGCTGTTAAGTGATCGCAAAGAGGGCGGTTCGTTGTGCTGCCTGCTCCAAAGCGCATAAGGGCATCGATGGCTTTTTGTTTGACATACGGATGTGTGGACAATCCTAAGTAGTCGCTTGTATTAAAGTGAGTGAAATTGCTCTTGGGAACATCTAAAGAAAGAGCAGAGCGCAACTGCTGATGATGCTTTTGCTCATACTTCTTTTGTAGGGCTTTTTCAAAATATTTTAGCTTGCACATATCGGCCTCCGGGCCAACTCTAGCGCATCTAAATTATTTAATCAATATGATTTGAATTTTTTGTAGTAATCGTTCATAATGTGCCGGGTTTTAATAAGAATGAAGAGGTTTGGAATGAGTTTAACGATTAGAGCGGCAAACAAGGGTCAGCTCTTGCAAGAGATAATTGATACATCTACAGATACAGAATGGTATAGCAAATCTATAACAGGTATTGGTATTGCAGCGATTGCTCGAGGATGCTTAGCAGGCACTGTTAGTGAAAGGTACTTGTTGTTCAGCCTGAGAGAAAAAATTGTGAAAGTTATGGTTCTAAAACACAGAGCAGGTGAAACTATGTCGAATTTGATGGCGCTTCCAGAGCTTTTAAAATCGACACAAGATCAACTGTCAACATTAATGGGTGCAGGTTGGAAGGAGGCTTGTAAAGAGATGGAAAAGAGCTTGTCAAACGAGATTAAGCGAGGCCAAGATCTTTCATCTAAAGGTGATAATGAAGAAGCAATGGCATTGTTTGAAAAGTTACGCGATGACTGTAATTTTTGCCCTTATTTCAAGCTTTGTTGCTTAGAGGAGCTTGCAAGAATTTATACTTTGCTTGGTAGGTTTCAGAGTGCAGACAAGGCCATTGATGATTCAAAACTAGCCTTAGATCAAATTGATGAGCAGTATGAAAAGGGAAAAAAGTACAGAACTTCTGAATACTACTGGAACTGTATCCATTTGTGGTTAGCAAGGATATGGAACGATGAACACACCCCGTATACTAAGCGAACACTTAAGGAGCATCCTAAGATAAATTGGGCGCTTGAATTGTGCCAGAAGCGTATTGATCTTTTTGATCCTAATAGTCAAAGCGAGCATGAGCTTACAGAACTTGGACGAGCTTTCAAAGAGAAAGCTCGAATTTGTGGGCTGCAAGAAAATGACCATAAATGCATTGAATATTACCTTAGAGCTATTGGTTTATTAGAAAATAATAAGCAGTACCTTATAGAGGCTCTTATTAGCCTGGGAGATGCTTATCAACACACAAGGAGCCATGAAGAAGCTCTAAAAGTCTATGAAAGAGCTCTAGATATTTCTGGCGAAATTGGCAACAAACATGCAGAGGCTACTTGTTATTTGAATATTGCTTTCTGCAAAAGCGTGTCGATAGGTGAAGAAATAGCTCAGATATTAGCAGTAGAGGAAGTAAGCGACACATATAGGGATGCAATAGCAATCTATGATGAATTGGAAGGGCTCTATGAAAACCCCGAGTTTCAGATTTCATATTTTGACGTTCACGATGTTGCGTACATAGCTTATGAAAATTTTCTTTGTAGATATGGTGAGTATGAAAAAGCCCTGCTACTTACCATCAAAAGGCGCGCTAGAGCTTTGAGTCGATGCATGCCAAAGAAGCGCAACGTAGACCTTCCTGAGCTTACAAGTATTCAATCGGTGCAGGAATTAGCTAGAGAACATCAGACAAACTTTGTTTTTTACTCGCTAGCACCCAAGCAAGACAATACAACAAATAATTCAGTAAGGGTTTGGGCTGTATCGGAAGATAAGTTTGCATACGAAGACCTTATAGGATGTGATGTTATTAAGGACTTAGCTACTTTTAATGGAGCAGTTCATACCATTTTTGGGGAATCTCGTACGAAAGTGAAGAAGGATTTAAAGCAATACAATATTGATGCAACTATTGATGAACTAATTAGTGGGAAAAAAGCTATAGGCAGCATTCGGGAGAATAGCAAATTAGAAGAAGGTACTTTGCAAGGGCTTGTTGAGAACGTAAATGGTCTAAAAAAAGCCTTTTCTGATATGCAAAAAATGTTAAGAAAATGGGGGAAGTTTTTACTGCCTTCTGCGATTAGAAACGTTCATGAAGAATCTTGCAAATCGCTAACAATCATTCCTGAGGCAGAGTTGTCTTATATTCCATTTGAATCTTTACCGTACAAAGAAAAGGGTGGTCGTGCACGATACTTGATTGAAGATTTTCCAATCCATCACATGCCGTCAATCAATATCATGCGAAGTTTAGTGAAAAAAAGTCAGGTTGAGAGTGGTTTGGTTATTGGTGATCCCTCAGGGAATTTAGAGTATGCATTTTCGGAATCGGGTGTTGTTGATGATTTTTTTGAAGTTCAAAATGTTAAAAGTTCTACATTTAAGCGTGAACAAGCAACAGTTAAAGCCTTCATGGGTAAGATCGAAACGGCAGATGTAGTTCACTTGGCATGTCACGCAACCGATGAGGCTAAATTCCAGCCAGATTCAATCTTTCAGGGGGCGCTAAAAATGTGCCCAACTCAAGGTGGAAAAGAAGTGACGGCTGAAGAAATCTATGCGAAAACATTAAAAGCCCAGCTAGTTTTTATGAATGCTTGTTTCTCTGGAAAAGGGCAATCTCATCAAGAGGGCAATGCTGGTCTTGTTTGGGCTTTTTTAGCTGGTGGAGCAGAAAGTGTCATTTCAGCTCGTTGGCCTGTATATGATAGCCAGGTAACGCTTGATATCGTAAAGGACTTTTATAATGCCCTTTTTAATTGCGGTCTTACAAAAGCAGACGCTTTGAGGAAGGCGATCTGCTCGGCTATTAATAAAGAGCCAGCTAGGCCAGATATGTGGGGATCTTTTTTCCTAACAGGGTTGAATAGTGAGATTAGGATTTCCAAAAGGACTAGTGGGTCCAGTAAGGAAAAAGTAGAGGACACTAGCTGGCTGGATTTTTTATAGGTTTAATAACGGATGTGAATTTTCTTTTAAATGATCGCCAAATCCATAGCCTAGTTTTTTGAGGGCATTTGCGTGGGGATCGATTGTATTTTGAATGTAAAGCGGCTTTACATGTGTGTATGCGATGAGTAAAAGCGTTTGTGATGGTGTTGCAATTAGCTTTTGAAAGTCTAATGGCAGATCAGGCGAAATAAAGAGAACGCTGCCGGGTGTGTGTGGGATGGGGATGATTGGGGTTAGCTCTTCGGAGGGAGGCGGGGCCTGCTCTAAAGTGTGTGGGGAGCTTGTTATGGATAGGTTGATGATGGCTCCACATGCGATTCCAGATACGTTGCTGATTTGCGTTAGTGTAACGGGTTGTTTTGCAAGGGGGAGCTTGGAGGTGTTTTCGTAGGTACAGATGGCTTGATCAAATCCAAGCTGAAGAGAACGTGTTTTTGATAATTTAGATGCACATTGCACAAGGTCGCGATTTGTAATGAGTTGTTTGATTTTTGGATTTTTTCTCCACAGGTCGCGAGTAGATAGATAAGCCTCGTCGAAAGTCGAATATGATCCTACGCTTTTGCGCCATGCTTCGAGTTTATCTTCGGAGAAAAAATCTTCTAGCTCAAGATAGTGTTGCTTGCCATAAAAATTATGATGGGCTTGGGGCAGATCAATGGGCATAGGCACCTAATCGGTTTGTAACTTCTTTAACTTTATCCATGGTTGTGAGGGCTGAGAGGCGCACAAACCCTTCCCCGCAGCTACCAAAGCCAACCCCTGGAATGCCAAGGATATGATGTTCTTGGAGCAGCAGATCAAAAAAGTCCCATGAACTCATACCCTCTGGCACTTTCCACCACAAATAGGGGGAATTGACGCCACCGTAGGCGTTTTGGCCAAGGGCTTCTTTTAATGCGCTAGCGCATTCTAAATAAGCTGTGATTTGTGCAGAGGCTTGCTCGGATTGGAGAGCTTGAACAGCGCCACGCTGAATGGGATATGAGCACCCATTATACTTGGTGTTTTGTCTTTTCTTCCAAAGTTTAGTCAGCCCTGTTTCTTGTGGAATCACGCTGTAAGAGCAACGCAGACCTGTAAAGCCTGCAGATTTTGAAAAGCTGCGCATTTCAATGGCAACAGATTTTGCTCCATCGATTTCATAAATAGACTGAGGAACATCAGAGGATGTAATAAAACCGGCATAAGCAGCATCAAAAAGAATAATGGCACCAGTCTTGTGAGCATAGCTGATCCATTTTTCAAGGTCTTGCTCTGTCATAGCAACACCTGTTGGATTGCCGGGAGAGCAGAGATAGACAATGTCAACACTCTGGCTAGGTGGTTGAGGAATAAAGTTATTTTCTTCTAGGCAGGGGAGGCATAAGACTTCCTTGCCAGCAAGTAGGCTTGAGTCGCCGAAGACGGGGTATCCAGGATCGATTGTTGCAACTTTACAGGAGGGATCAAAAAGGTCTGCGATGTTTGCCAAATCGGTATTAATGCCATCTGAGATAAAGATTTCGTCTGTGCTGATGCCATAATGTCTGTACTCATTAAGTAGGGCGTTGCGCAAAAATAAATACCCTTCTGCTGGCCCGTATCCGATAGGCTCTTGGCTCATTTCCACCATAGCAGCGCTCATAGCTTGGGCAATATCAAAGGCAAGGGGCATAGAGACATCGCCAACACCCAAGTTAATAAGATCATCGCCTTGAAACTCTTTGAGCTTTTGTTCAATGATGGGAAAAATAATGGGACGCTTTAAGCGCTCGTAATGAGGATTGACTTTGACCATGTGTATCTCCTATTCTGTGTATAGTAGCATATATGAACCCATTAGATCATCTCAAATCAAATCTTCACACCATCGAGGCGCAGATAAGCTTGCGCTTTAATGATCCCAATCTCTTGATGCTAGCCTTTATCCACCCCTCATTTGTCAATGAAAACCGATCCTTTATACAAGAAGATAACCAAAGACTAGAGTATCTAGGAGATGCTGTACTCAACTTAATTGCAGCCGATTTTCTCTATGAGCACCTCCCTGAAAAAGCCGAGGGTGACCTTTCTCATTTAAGATCAATGCTAGTGGATGCCAAGGCTTGCCAAGGGTATGTTGAAAAATTGGGTATTGCAAAATGGATGCTCACCTCAAAGGGTGAAAAATCTCAAATTCATAGAGGGCGAGCATCGCTGATGGCAGATTTGTTTGAAAGTCTGGTTGGAGCTCTTTATTTAGATGGTGGCTTAGAAAAAGCGCGTCAATTTATTTTTATGCACTTTGCAGATGAGATCGACCAAACCATTCAAAACCCACCACGCAATTGGAAAGCCGAGTTGCAAGACTATGCGCAGAAAAAATACAACAAGCCTCCTGAATACGTTGTTATCGAAGAAGAGGGGCCCGATCATGCCAAAATCTTTTGTGTAAAAGCTATTATAGGCGATGTTGAGGCCCTTGGGAGTGGAAACTCTAAAAAAGTAGCGCAAGCTAGCGCAGCAAAAAATGCAATGGAGATGATAGAAGATGGCCAAGGCTAAGACTGTTTGGATGTGCAATGATTGCGGGAATACGCACATTAAGTGGGCTGGCTCGTGCAGCGCTTGTAAGGCTTGGAATACCCTTGTTGAAATGAAGGACATGGCTCAGACTGAAAAGCGCTATGCCTCCCAAACAAGTAAACGACCCGAGCCCAGGCGAGTGCTTGATGTTGAAGCTACAGAAGGCGAGCGCATGCAAAGCGGCATGGGTGAGTTTGACCGGCTTATGGGCAATGGGCTTGTAAAAGGCTCACTAACTCTTGTCGGTGGTGATCCTGGTATTGGTAAATCGACCATGCTCTTGCAGCTTTCCAACTGCC
>JAUILX010000051.1 GCA_030433395.1 Chlamydiia bacterium | reverse complement strand
CCTCTAAATAAGCGTTTAGAAGCCTATCTAAAAGAGCAGCAGGCTCTTTACAAAACAAAAGCTCCAGCTATTGAAGGTTTTGGTAAGCAGTGGGAATTAGAGGTGACATCACATACACTTAAGCGTGCGCAAGAGCATCACTTCTTAAATGATGAGATGTTAAAGAAAGATCCTCAGTCGTGGACAGGTATTATTAAATCCAAACAAGGTGACTTGCTCTTTGCTTTTATTGAGCGGAAAAATGAAAATACACTGCCTGGTAGTGAGTATGTAAAAGCTGCGCAGGAGATCCTTTCTTATGAAGCAAAAGCGCATCTGTTTAATGAATTACTGAATCAAATAGACGATGTTTGAAGACGTTCCAGCATTGCGGCCAGCGACCTTTTTTAAGCTAGCCTTTCCATTGCCTGCCAGCGATCGGCTTGATGTAAAAAAAGCGCTCAAAAAACCCTTTCTTTTGCCCGATATGAGCGAGTTTTTAGGTGAGGATGTTTTTGCAAAAGTCGCAATGGCCTGGAATGAAAAAGGACTTTTTATTGTTGTTGATGTTGATAAGCCTTTTGATGAGAGCTCATTTCCAGATTTAAGGCGGGGCGATAGCTTTGAACTTTTTATCGATACTCGCGATCTAAAGTCAGCTGGGTCAGTAACTCGATTTTGTCACCATTTTGTGTTTTTTCCTAAAGAGGACGATGAGTGCAAGTCCCAAGAAATGACTCGCATGCGAGAGGAAGATTCACGGCCACTTGCAGATCCCGATGATTTAAGTGTCGATACCACCTTTAATCGAAAAAGTTATACAATGGAAATTGCCATTAGCAGTGATGCTCTTTATGGTTATAGCCCCAAAGAATTTAACAGACTTGGGGTTTGCTATAGCGTCAATCGCAAAGGGGGCGATCCTCAATCATTTGCGGTATCGTCTCATGAGTACAGTTTTGCTAAACACCCCGCCCTTTGGGCAACAGGAGAATTAGTATGAAATATACCGAGTCACATGAATGGGTTAACGTTCAAGAGAAAAAAGGACGTGTAGGAATCACTTGCCATGCGCAAAAAGAGTTGGGAGAAATTGTGTTTCTTCAGCTGCCTAAAATTGGTGATGAGCTAAAAGTAGGTCAAGAAGCTGCTGTGCTCGAATCGACCAAAGCTGCCATCGATATTTACAGCCCTGTCAGCGGCAAAGTTACTGCCATCAACGAGGCTTTAGAGGGCAATATCTCCCTTATTAATAATGAGCCTGAGAAAGGTGGCTGGCTTTACGAGGTTGAGCTTTCGTCGGTGGCTGAGCTTGAGCTGCTCCTTGAACAAGCGACTTATCAAGCTCTTGTTCAACAGTAGCATCAAATCTGAAAAGCACAAATCATTGAATAATTTGTGCATAAAGTGTGCAAAAACAACAAAAATCTGTGCAATTTATGTACAAATTCATGTAATTTTGATACTTTAAGGTTAAAGGAGAGTTTTGATGTATAAACGCATTATCAGCCAGTCAATTGATAGCCAAACCAGCTTTTTTCTATTTGGCCCAAGAGGGACTGGCAAAACAAACTGGGTCAAAAGCACATTTAAAGATGCTCTATACATCGACTTGTTGAGCGAGAAAACTTTTCAGACGCTTTTGAAGTCTCCGTCAATTCTCGAGAAAATGATACCGCCAGACTTTGATGATTGGATCATCATTGATGAAATCCAAAAAGTTCCTCCTCTGCTTAACGAGGTGCATAGACTGATTGAGTCCAAGAGGTATCGCTTCATTTTAACAGGTTCAAGTGCGCGTGCATTACGCAAAAAAGGGGTTAACTTGCTCGCTGGTCGAGCGCTGCTGAAGAATATGCATCCGCTCTGTGTTCAAGAACTAGGCCAAGACTTTAATTTGGAGAATAGCTTGCAGTATGGTCACCTACCCTCGATTTTTAAGCATAGCAGCGCAAACGAATATCTTAAGTCGTATATTGGTGTTTATCTTAAAGAGGAAGTGATGCAAGAGGGGCTAACTCGCAAGCTTGACGCTTTTGCAAAAGCACTTGAAATTGCAAGCTTTTCACAAGGTTCTGTTATCAATTATTCTGAAATCGCTAGAGAGGTTGGTGTGGGGCGCCGTCTTATTATGGGGTATTTTGATGTCATGGAAGATTTGCTTTTATCAATACGCCTGCCAGTTTTTTCAAGACGTGCTAAGCGAAAACTAGTGAGCGGCACGAAGTTTTATTTTTTCGACGTTGGTGTTTATCGCTCTTTAAGGCCTACAGGTCCATTTGATCAAGCAGCTGATATTGAAGGGGTTGCTTTAGAAACGTTGTTTTTTCAAGAGCTGCGTGCTATAAACGACTACCTTTCTTTTGACTATGACCTGTATTTCTGGCGTACACAATCTAAGCTTGAAGTTGATTTTGTGGTTTACGGAGAGAAAGGTTTTTTTGCTTTTGAGATCAAACGATCAAAAAACATCACGCCTAAAGATCTTAAGCCGTTATATGAATTCTTAAACGATTATCCCGAAGCCAAAGCTTTCATTGTTTACGGAGGCGCCGAAAAGCTATACTTTGGCAAAATAACAGCAATTCCATTTGTCGAAGCTATAGAGGCATTGCCTGAAACACTAAAGGGCTACAAAGCCTGAGATAGTGATTGGTGATTTGAACTCAGGTTTTCAGCTTGTGCGATAGGGGGGCTCAATTCTTCGGGATAGGTATCATCTGTTGAAACTTGGTCAAGTGAAATCCCGGTGAATCCCATAAAGGCTAGGGCCATGAGGCCTGTCATGATGAATGTCATACCCATGCCTGAAAGGCCTTTGGGGATGTTTGAGTAGGTGAGCTTTTCACGAATGGAGGCAATCAGCAAGATGGCCAGCCACCAGCCAATGCCAGCGCTTGAGACGTAGACGATGTTAGGAATGAGGGGATAGTCGCGCACGGTTGCGAACAGGGAGGCTCCGAGAATTGCACAGTTCACTGTGATAAGTGGAAGGTACATGCCAAGAGCTCGATAAAGTGTCGGCGAGAATTTTTCAATGACGATTTCTAGGACTTGGACAAAGGCTGCGATCACGGAAATATAGACGAGGAATTCTAGGAAGTTGAGGTTGATGTCAGGCAGTCCTAGCCAAGCAAGGGCTTTGGGTCCTGTGATATAGCGATGTACAAACCAGTTGATGGTGCCAGATAAGGCGATGACGACAAAGACGGCTTTACCAAGGCCATGCGCTGTGGATATTTTATTTGAGCAGGCAAGGTATGAGCACATTCCTAGAAAGTAAAAGAGCAAGATGTTTTGTATGAAGATTGATTGGATAGCAAGTCCTAGAAGGTTAAGGACAGTGTATGGTCCCATGATCATGCTTTTTTCTCCTCGATGCGGTTAAAGACCCAAATCATAAAGCCGAGAATAAAGAAGGCAGAGGGTGCTAAGGCCATGATGTTAAAGTTTTGATAAGCATCTGGGTGCTCTGGTGTGGCATACCAAGAGAGGGGAATGATGCGGTAAGAGAGCAGCGTTCCAAAACCAAAGAGCTCACGTATCACGCCAACGATGAGTAAAACAATGGCGTATCCGGTTGCTGCACCAAGGCCATCGAGAAAAGCTGGAATGGGAGCGCTGTTGCGCGCCATGGATTCTGCACGTCCCATGACCAGGCAGTTGGTGATGATCAGGCCGACAAAGACAGAAAGGGTGCGTGCCATATCAAAAAAGTAAGCTTTTAAAAATTGATCGACGATGATAACGAACATGGAGATAATGGCTAGTTGGGTGATCATGCGAACGTTTTCAGGTGTGTATTTGCTTAAAAGAGAAACGAGCAATGAGGAAAAACCTGTCACAAATATCACTGATAACCCCATGGTGATGGCAACAGATACTTTGATGGTGACTGCAAGTGCTGAGCAGATGCCAAGCACGGCGACTAAGATCTGATTTTCTTTCCAAAGTTGATCGGTAAAATAGGTACGGTAGGGTTTCATGGTGCTTGCCTCCGAATGAAAAATTGACGATAGGGCGTTAGAGATTTTTGATAAGCCTCTGAAACGCCTTCGCTTGTTTTTGTGGCGCCACTGATTCCATCAACGGCGCTTTTAGCTGCAGGGCGATTGCCGATTTCTTGTTCGACGGTGGTTTTAACAACGCGAATGCCCATCTTTGTATCTTCATAGTTTGTTGCTCCAGAAGGGCTTTCTTGAAAGATGAGTTTGCCTGGGAATTGTGCTTGCCACTTTGATGTGGCTATCTCAGCGCCAAGGCCCGGTGTTTCTTTTTGCTCATACCACGTTGTGCCAATCACGGTATCGCCGTCTGGTGCAATGCAGATAAATCCATAGATGGCATCCCAAAGACCATACCCATTGACAGGAATAACATAGCCATAAGGGGAATCTGAGTCTTTTTCTTTGATGATATAGACAAGTTTGTAGGGGAGATTAGCGTAGCCTCTTTTTGAGTTTTCTTCCATGTAAGTGTCTTGGTTGAGATTGAGTTGCTCAAAGGTAAATAGGTCCCCTTTTGCGTTAGTCAGTCGGGGCTCGACGCGGCTGTTGTAGATGTTGAGGATTTGGGCTTGAGAAAGTTTTTGCTCGGACTCGATGAGTTTTGCGCTGAGAAGTAATTGCTTGCTTAGGTAGAGTTTGCGCGCTTTTTCTTGAGGCTCGCGTAAGACGTCTGCAAGAATGGACAGGATCAAGGCGCAGCCGACGCAAACGGCGATGATAAACAAGGTGATATAACGGTTAGAATCACGCATAAACATGTCCTTTGCGGTACCGCTTGAGAGCGTAGTGGTCAATTAGTGGGCTGGCTACGTTGCCAAATAAAATGGCAAGCATCACGCCTTCTGGAAAGGCAGGATTGATGGTGCGGATAATGACAGTTAAGGCTCCTATGATCAGCCCGTAAATCCATTTTGACAAGGACATGTCGGGAGAGGAAACGGGATCGGTAGCCATGAACACAAGACCAAAAGCTAAACCGCCCATGAGAAAATGTTTGTAGATGGGGAAGTCAAAATTTGCTGCGACTTGAGGGCCAGCGATATGCGCACCAATCTGAAAAAGTCCAGCTGTAAAAATCACTCCTAAAGCAACACTTAACATGGTTCGCCAAGAGCCAATTCCTGTGATAAGGATGATGATTGCACCGATCAGGCAGGCAAGCGTCGATGTTTCTCCGAGCGAGCCCAGCATGTTGCCCAAAAAAAGGTTGGTGTCTGTAAAGAGTCCTGTGCCAGCTTTGAGCTTTGCAAAAGCTAGGGCTTGCGGTAGGGATTCAAGTGAGAGATTGAGCCCTCCTTCTTTTAGGGGTGCAGTGAGGTACGAGGTGAGTGAGGTGAAGGTCTCTGGCCAGGTGTTTGATAAGATGGCATTGATGTGAGCGCACTTAACATCATCTGGCGTATTAAACACTCCAAGAGCTGTTGCTTGCGTTACACCGTCATAACCTAAAGCTTGATTGATAATCTGAATGCTTTTCTGCATGATTGTTGGATTAGTGCCCAGCCAAACAGCTCCTGTCATTTTTGTTGGAAACGTGAAATAGAGAAAGCAGCGGCAAACAAGGGCAGGATTTAAGATATTATAGCCGGTGCCGCCAAAAAGTTCTTTTGAAAGTGTGATGCCCACGCCCACGCCTAAAAAAACCATCCAGTAGGGAAGTGTTGGAGGAAGAATGAGTGCGTAAAGCATACCGGTAACCAGAAATCCTTCTGAAATAGGATGGCGACGAACGCAGGCGAACAGAACTTCAAAAATACCTCCTGCAAGATAGGAGATGAACATGATGGGAAGAAACGCTCCAGCTCCATACGCTAAAATGGCTTTCCAATGCTCTTTAGCAAAAGTAAAATAGGATGAGCTCATGTAGCTTTGATAGTCGTTGATTGACGAGTAAATAAGTTTTTGTAGTCCTGTGTTCCAAATTGCCATCAAGATGCAGGGCGTTAGAGCAATTACAACTAAAGTCATGATCCGCTTTAGATCAACGCCGTCTCTCACGTGGGGGCTGTTAGCGGTTTGCTGAGGTGTTTCAAAAAGAAATGTATCGATTGCTTCAACTAAGGGTCTAAGCCTTTCCAGGGGTTTTCCCGGCTCTGTTAATGAGAGTTGAATTTCAAGAAGTTTTCGCAGCACCTCAATTCCCTTTTGTGTTATATTGAAGCAAAACTACTCATAACCAAGATAAAATTTATTGTACAGATGAAGCAGTTGAGTTTAAAAAGAATGCTTTGGTGCGGGTCCGCACTAATTTTATGTTTCTCAGCATTTTTTTATGGAAAATCGATTGCTTTTTGGGGTGTTCAAAAACTTGCTACCCGATTTGATCGCACTGCTGTTATCCAAGTACAAGATATGAGTTTTGGCCGCGGTGGTCTCACCCTTAAATCTGTTTCTGCATCGGGCGCTTTTGGTCAGATTGATATAGATTCTTGTGAATTACTTCTGCGCTTCTCTTTAAAACCCTTTGGATTTAAACCTCACATCACACTTGATCATCCTGTTTGGAAACCCATTGAGAAGATCGCACTGACAAATTCAAGGCCTATAAAGTCCCGAGCAGTTCATCTCGTTATTAAGGATGGCATCATTCAAAAAGGCGGTGAGAGTCTGCCCTTTGCGTTTACAAGTGGCACATCTTTAGGAGATGTGGGTTTACTAGAGCTTGATAATGGGGCCTTTGAATTAATGCTGAAGGAAAACGCTGAAGGCTCATTTGTAGTCGGGCGTTTTGTCGAGGCAGATTTTAAACGCCTGGCACCACTTTATCCGGTGCTAAAAAACCGCCTTTCATGGACACCTCAGCAAGGAATTGCTCACGGTCATTTATCAGTTGGATGGAACTTAGAGGGTGATATCTGTGATCTTAGCGGAGATCTTGAAATGCAAGAT
>JAUILX010000050.1 GCA_030433395.1 Chlamydiia bacterium | reverse complement strand
GGTATAGCGAGCTTTTTAGATCATCGGAGCTCTGGTCAGCACTATCTAATTCGCTCATTATCGCTATCGCCTCAACCCTGATTAGCCTTGCTATGGGAGTGATGCTGATCTTCTACCGGTCAAGCGGTGGACGTGTGGGCAAGTTTCTTTCTCTCTACTATGGCAATCTTATCATTCCAGAAACGGTGTTAGCAGTTGGTCTTATTGGTTATTTTACAATGCTATCTGTGCCCCTTGGAATGCCAACATTGATTGCCGCTCATACCGTGCTTGGTCTAGGCTTTGTGATTCCAGTTCTTTACACGCGCTACCTCTCTATTGACACACGCCTGACTGAAGCTTCCCTTGATTTGGGAGCAAGTCCCCTGCAAACCTTCTTTAAAGTCACTCTACCACTGCTGCGCCCTTCAATGATTGCAACAGGGCTGCTTGTTTTTATCATCTCTTTTGACGACTTCATCCTCTCATATTTCTGCGCTGGGTCAAGCGTTACAACGCTCTCACTTTACCTGCTCGCTCTTATCCGCACAGGTCTTACACCTGTCGTTAATGCCCTATCTACAATCTTGATCCTCCTCAGCTGCGGCCTTGTTGCTCTCTTTTTCTCTCCCAAAATTCGCACAAGGATTTTCTAATGGCCAAAAATCCCAGACTCCCTATCCGTATTTTTCTATGCTTTATGTGGATCACGTTTATCTTCACTCTTTTGTTTATCCCTAAATGCAGCACATCAAAATCTGAAAGCACACTCAACGTCTTTACGTGGGGCGATATCTTTACAGAAGAGCTCCTACACGATTTTGAGAAAGAAACAGGCATCAAAGTGCATCTTAATTTCTACGACAGCAACGAAGAGCTTTTAGTTAAGATCAAATCAATGCGCGGCAAGGGCCATGACCTCATCATCCCATCAGATTATGCAGTTAAAATTCTCAAAGAAGAAGAGCTCATCCAGCCCCTTGACAAATCAAAACTCGACTTTCTTGAAACAATTGAGCCCGCTTTGCTAGGTCACGACTACGACCCACAAAACACCTATGCCTTGCCTCTACAATGGGATGTATACGGACTTAGCTACGATGGCGACTACTTTGACACAACTCTTTCATGGAAGCAAGTATTCGAAGATGAGCCCTATACAGTTGCGATGACAAACGATCCCATCGAAGCATTTAATATCACAAGCTTTTATCTACATGGCAACCAAACACATCTTAATGACGACCAAGTCCAAGCAACACGCAACCTTATGAAGCATCAAAAAAAGCGCGTTGAAGCCTACGCAAACTACCGCGCTGGATACCTCATAGCAACAAAAAACTGCCCCTTGGCTGTCACCTCATCATCCTTTCACTATCGCATGGCCAAGGACTTTCCATTTATCCGCTTTGCCATTCCGAAAGAAGGGTCATTCATTACCATTGAAAACGTTGCTATACCCACTCATGCCCAAAACAAAACGGCTGCATACCGCTTCTTAAACTACATCTACCGCCCAGATGTCATGACAAAACGCACCGGCGCTGTCACTACTTTCCCAGCTATCAAAAACCACCTTCCTAACATCAACGACGAATACATTAAAAACCACACCAAAGCTCTTCAACGTTTCAACGAGCTGCACTTTTATCGCATCTTGATTCCAGAGCAAGCTTTACGAGAAATCTGGGTCGATGTAAAATCATAACAATGGAGTATACAAAAGACCCAGATGGAGGTGAGCTCCTACTAAAAGATGGCAAGTACCAAGTCATGATGGAATGGGAAAAGCCCTACATGCATGCTTGCATCGACGCCCTAAAGCCCTCTGGTGACGTGCTAGAGATCGGATTTGGCCTTGGCTATTCTGCAGACCGAATACAGACCTATCCAATCACCTCACACACCATCATTGAATGTGATGAAACCGTGCTCAAGCACGCACGCGCTTGGGCAAAAGATAAGACCAACGTTAAAATCATCGCTGGCACCTGGCAAGAAATCTTACCAACACTTGGCCAGTACGACACCATTTTTTTCGACGATTATCCCTTAGGCTACTCAGTTCCCTCCTACGAAGACGAGCTTGACCAAATAGCTGCAGAAACTGCTCAATACAAACCCGCGTCCTATACAGACCAAGACATCCAGTACCTGCTCGATAACATGCAAGGCACAGATAAGTTGCCTGCTTCATTCTTTGAGACCTTTTTCACCAAGCTGCTCAAAGACAAACAAATCACGCAAACCCAATATGACCACGTATTTGCAAAGCTTAAAATCACACCACAGCCACCTATGCAAAATCGCGGACCTGGAGATCGTCTAATCGAGTTCTTAAAGATTGCCCTACCCAATCACCTGCGCCCATCTGGACGTTTTTCATGCTACCTTGAGCACACAGAATCTTTGTATCAATACAAGCCGTTTCGAGACCTTGTGATTAACGATCCCTTTCTCGACTTCCAAGAGCACAGCATCCCCGTCTCCGTCTCACCCCATTGCAAGTATTTTAAAAGCAACCACGCCTACGTTATTGTTGTCACTAATGCTACTCATTGCAAATAATCACTGAATTTTCTACTCTCTTCCAAAACAAGCCAAAGGAAAGTAAAAAATGAACAATATTTCATCAACCATCTCAGAATACACAGCAAGTATCTTTAACAAGCCTGTGACAATGGCAGAAAAGATTTGCAGTTTCATCTCGAACAACCGCTATCTACTTCTTGGAGCGACTGCCTTGGTCGGTGGCACCATTTTATACTTTAAATTCCGCAATAGTTCACAAACCCCGTCACAAAAAAACCAGCCGTCCGATCAAAACTCAAATGACACAAATTTAGAACAAACGGCAACTGAAGCGAAAAAAATAGCAGACCGGTATAGATCAAACTATGGGCCAACAGCTTCCACTCGGCTGAAAAAGGATATAGAGACAACGAATCCAGAAACACCTAAAAAGCAAAGAACTACTATGTTTGGCGCCTACTGCTTAGTGATGAACAACCAACCAGATACTTCAAGCCAATATGAAATCTCGGACGAATATCGTCATGACTTAGGGGGCTTGTTAAAGTAAGGGCAAAGTATTTTGGATGCAGCTTGGGCATGAAACAATCCTTGACATACCTTTTGGCATGCAGGATTGTTAGAAGTCCGAAATGAGCCAAAAGACGCCCCCTACAAAAAAAAGGAGGGGCGGAAAGCGCCCCTCCTTTTTTAAGCTTTTGCTTGTTGCTTGGCTTCGATATATGAAATTACATCGCCGATTGTTTTGAGCTTTTCAGCTTCTTCTTCTGAAATCTCAAAATCGAAACGCTCTTCAAACGTCATTATTAACTCTGTGATATCTAAAGAGTCGGCATTCAAGTCGACAAACGACTTATCTTCTGTCACGTCAGCAGCATCAACACCCAACTGCTCAGTGACAATATCGATCACGCTTTGTTTAGTGGACATGTTTCTTATCCTTTTTTGGGTTTCTGTTTAATCGTTAACAAGTCATTCCACCATCAACTGGCAGAACGACTCCGGTTATATAATCTGACATCTCGCTTGCCAAGAAAAGCGCTGCATCTGCAATCATCTTTGGCTCGCCCATTCCCATGGGGATGCTATCTGCTACGGCTTTTGTTTGCTCTTCATTTAGCGCACCTGTCATTGGTGTCTTGATATAGCCTGGTGCAATGCAATTCACATTAATACCACGGCTTGCAACTTCTTTTGCTAAAGATCTGGTGAAGCCCACCATCCCAAGCTTCGATGCTGCATAATTGCTCTGACCGGCATTTCCTGTCAAGCCTATGACAGATGAAATATTAATAATTTTGCCCTTGCGCTGCTTCATCATGGGGCGCACTGCAGCTTTACAAAAATTGAAAATCGACTTTAAATTTATGTTTAAAACAGCATCCCAGTCATCTTCTTTCATGCGCATTAATAGTGTGTCGCGTGTAATGCCTGCATTGTTGATGAGCACATCAAGCTGCCCCCACTCTTTAATGACATCATTGACGGCTCGCTCAGCAAGCTTTGTGTCTGCAACATCTAAGATGTGGTAGGCAAATTTTTGATCATCGCTGATTTTACTTCTTTGCATCTCTTCTAAAGTTGCCTTAGCACGCTCTTCATTTGTTCCAACAATAGCAACAGATGCCCCATGCTTTGCAAAAACAATTGCAATTTCTTTGCCAATGCCAGATGTTCCACCAGTTACAAGTGTTTTTTTACCTTTAAGCAAGTGCTGCATCAAGATCCTCTACTTTTTCAATATTAATACATGGCGCAGTGATGCCAATTTTTTTATTCATGCCACAGAGCGTTTTGCCCGGGCCAATTTCAATGTAGCGCTCGATGCCCTGACTTTCCATAGCTCGGATACCTCTTTCCCAGCGCACGGGCTGAACAACTTGATCGATGAGGTTTTGGCGAATATTTTCAGATGATTCAGCATAATCGCCTGGAACGTTCATCACTAAGCGAATAGTGCTATCGTTGAAATTTGCTGCATGAATTTTTGGCGTCAGACGCTCTTGAGCAGATAGCATGAATGGAGAATGAAATGCACCTGAAACTTGTAGTGGTAGCACGCGTTTTGCACCTTTTGCTTTAATAGGGGCCTCGGCAGAAGCAATCGCAGCTTTAGAGCCTGCTATAACAACTTGCCCAGGGCAATTTAAATTAGCAATCCACACATCTTTTAAATCTGATAATACAGCTGCCACATCCTCTTCTTTAAGTCCAAGAACAACCGCCATGGTTCCTTGCGTCTTTTTGCAAGCATCGTTCATAAATTGCCCTCGATCGCGCACGAGCATTAGACCCTCTTCAAAAGACAACCGCTTAGACGCAACTAAGGCAGAATACTCACCCAAGCTAAGGCCTGCACAGGTATTGGGATTTTTTTCACCAATGACAGCATATAGCGCAAGACTCATTACAAAAATGGCAAGCTGACTATTTTTTGTTTCTGTAAGCAGCTCTTGAGGACCGTCAAACATCAACTTTGAAAGATACATGTTAAGCAGATCATCCGCCTGTTGAAATACCTCTTTAGCTGCTGGAAAATTCTCGAAAAAATCTTTGCCCATACCCGGGTATTGAGCCCCTTGACCGGGAAATAGTAATGCCTGCTTCATGATCCTTCCTTGGTGAGCACTGCAGCGCCCCATGTGAGACCTGCTCCAAAAGCAGTCAGTAAAATATGCTCACTAACTTTAGGTGTTGATGTCTTTTCCAATTCATCAAGCGCAATACCAACAGCGGACGCCGAGGTGTTGCCATACTTATGAATCGTCATAAAAACCCGCTCCATTGGAATCTCAAAACGTTTTGCAAGTGTTTCAATAATGCGTGTATTAGCTTGATGAGGAACAAGCCAACTCACTTGAGTCTTATCCAAACCAGATTTTTCTAAAGCTTCAACAGACGCTGATTCCATGCGACGCACAGCGTGCTTAAAAACCTCTTTGCCATTCATTTTAATAAAATGCTCACGACCTTCGATTGTTGCAGCAGAAGCAGGTTTGCGCACTCCGCCAGCCGGCTGATATAGAAGATCTGATTGTTTACCATCGCAACCTAAAGTGATCGCATCGATGTGGTATCCAGCGCCCGTGTGGCTAACAACGCAAGCGGCTGCGCCATCCCCGAAAAGGACGCACGTATTGCGATCTTCATAATCTGTTACAGCAGAGAGTTTTTCAGAAGCGATCACAAGGACGTTTTCATACATTCCAGATTCAATATAGGCCTTAGATTGAGCAAGCGCATAGATATAACCTGTACAAGCTGCCTGCATATCCACGGCAGGAATCTCTTCAAGTCCTAACCCTTGCTGAACCAAGCTTGCCGTGCTAGGAAAAATATAATCAGGGGTTAGCGTTGCAACAATAATGCAATCGATAGCGCCTACATCAATATTAGCATCTTCAATTGCAGCTTTGGCTGCTTGAATTCCCATATCCGATGTGTATTCATTTTCATCAGCGATACGACGCTCTTTCATGCCTGTGCGCGAGACGATCCACTCATCTGTGGTATCAACAATTTTCTCTAAATCGGCGTTACTTAAGATTCTTTCAGGTAAATAAGAGCCGGTTCCAATAATTCTAGCTTTCTTCATAATCACCAAAATTGTACCATAACGATAAGAAAATAGGAAGCCCTATAGGCCATATATGAAATACCCCTCTGATCTTCAAACCCTTATCGCTCTGCTACAAAAGCTACCTGGTGTTGGCCGCAAAAGTGCAGAGCGTTACGCCTTTGCCCTCCTAGAATGGAAAGGAAAAGATTTACTTGACACATCATCCCTTCTAGGTACGCTCAAAACACGCATTCAGCCTTGCTGCAATTGCGGATGCCTTCTTGATAAAGGGCATTGCAGCTTTTGCAGCGATCGGCGCGATGCATCCATGATGTGCATCATCTCATCGCCTAAAGATGCCTATGCAATCGAAGAAACACACTCTTTTTTAGGCCTTTATCATGTCATTAACACCCTTCTTTCACCCTTAGATGGGCACAGCCCTGACCAGCTCGATCTCGACAAAGTCACCGCACGCATTCAAGCTAAAGGCACAAAAGAAATCATCATAGCACTCGATTCTACGCTAGAAGGCGACGCCACAGCACTTTTTCTCAAAAACCATCTTGACAACCTGGGTCTTTCCGTCACACGCCTAGCCTTCGGCATGCCCGTTGGCAGCACCCTCGACTACATCGACGAGGGCACCCTTTCTCTCGCTCTTACGGGCCGCCGCACTTTTTAACTGATCTTACACAAAACTTCAGATTCACCTGCTAGCTGCAGGCACCAATCTGCAACAGCTTCCTCCTCAACCAACTCCTTGGAGTTGGCCTTGTCGTCATCTTTGCATCTCGATGCCTTCGCTGGCGCATCTGAATCCGACCTTTCGCATAACATCAGTTTTTAGCCTTAAAATATAGACAACAGCAACGGCAAGTGCTACCCAATACAAAGGCACAAGCGCCATGATCTGCGTTTTTTTATAGATCCAAAGCCCAATAGCCGCAGATGACGCCCCTAATAAACGTGA
>JAUILX010000209.1 GCA_030433395.1 Chlamydiia bacterium | reverse complement strand
TAAAATTTCTTCAAGGGTGCTAATAAAAAGAGACTTTCCAAACCTTCGAGGTCGAGACATGAAGTAATAGCATCCTTCATCAATAAGCTGCTTTGCATATTCTGTCTTGTCAACATAGGTATACCCATCAGTCAATATTTTGCGAATGGATTGAATACCTATAGGTAATTTCTTTGCCACCTTAATAACCTCTTCTTTGGCGCCAGTATACTACAAACTTTTTCTTTGCTCAACGCAAAAGTACAGAGACGGAAAGCTCTAAATAAAATTTTAATCGAATTTGATACTTGTGCTTTAATTGTTAGTCTTGCTAGACTGATAATCTCAAGATCGCGGGGTGGAGCAGTGGTTAGCTCGTCGGGCTCATAACCCGAAGGTCGTAGGTTCGAGTCCTGCCCCCGCTATTTTTTTATTGCCACAAGCATTTATCTGGCGGTATAGCTCAGTTGGTTAGAGCATCGGAATCATAATCCGGGTGTCGTTGGTTCGAGTCCGACTACCGCTATTCTTCTAACCAATCATCTCCTAGAAACTGAGGATCATCCTCTCGCAAACCTAGAACTGCGCTGCCATGGTCATCATGCATTTCGTTGTAAATCTTTGCGCTTTCGATCAAAAGCTCTTTAAGCAGCGTTTCTGCGTTTTCATCGCGCTTGATATTTTCCGGCCCCATATTCCCTCCTTTGGAAACCACAAACTATCAAATGAACGATTTATCGCCAAGCCTAGCGCGAGCGGGCTATATTAAGATGGTAACACGCTTGATAGCGAAGGCGGTTGAGCAGCTGAAAGGGCTGTGAGGGAGCTGTAAGACGATCGCAGGGAACGCGATAAAGTAGGCGCTGGTCCCACGATTGATTGAATGCCCCGCCAATACGCATCACATATTTGTAATGCTTAGTTGCTAGCTCAAGGGCTTCTGAAGAAAAGCTGCCGTAGGGAAAGACAAAAGTGTTAACCGGTGCATGCGACTGAAGGCGTTCTTTTGAAAATACAATCTCTTGAGCTAGGTCTGCATCACTTTTAAGGTTTACGTGAGTGTGAGAATGGCTTGCAAGTTGAATCAGAGGAGATGTGGCCATTTCATCGATTTCTTCCCATGTGCAGTGTGCGTTTTTTCTCAAGCGCTCTTTTGGTGAAAGATGTGTTGCATCCTCAATCAGAGCTGTAGGCACTGCCAGGATTGACTTTAAGCCATATTTTTGCAAGAGGGGAAACGCATATGCGTAGAAGTCAAAATAGGCATCGTCAAAGGTCAAACAGACACTTAAAGGGTTTTCACTGACTTGTCCAGGATGCACTGTTTGATAATGCTTAGCAA
>JAUILX010000208.1 GCA_030433395.1 Chlamydiia bacterium | reverse complement strand
AATCTCGCTCGCATGAAAATCATGCAGTCGCCTGTGCCCCTGATAGAGCTGGCAGAAGAACTCGGCTATACCTCTGAAGCGGCGTTTTCCCGTGCCTATAAACGCGTCTTTGGCGTGCCCCCGTTGCGGCAAGCTCGCATGGCAGGACTTAATGGGCAGGGTGGATGATCGAGAGGAACTGAGGAAAGAAGCGAAAGCAGAAAAATAAATCTGTCCCCTTTAATTCTCATTTCTTTCCATAAAGGTTCTACTTGCACATAATCCTCCGGTTTTTACGCATAACGCTCGGTTAATTGGCGTGGTCTTTGTAGAGAAAATTGTGCAAACATGGCCGAAGGCCAGCACAACTTGAACGAAGCAGACCACGTCCGATTGACCCGCTTTTCAGCTGGTTTGCTGGATATCTCACAAATCAAGTACTGCATCATGGAAATCATTTTCATGCACGATCAGTATTTTATGCCCTTGCTTCCTGAGCTCTATGGCCTTTTCTACCTTTCTGCCATAGCAGGCATAAGCCCAGCAAGGATTACCATCACTCCCAACTACTAAATGGTGAACTTTTTTTGAAACAGTATTTGCCGCATTCCCGCCCAAGCTAGTTATAAGCTCTTCAAAGTCGTTACGCTTATACTTATGAGATGAACCAGTTAAGCAAAAAACTGCATCAGGGAATTTTATTTCTGGGCATACCGCGCAAAGTCCAACGATATTTGTATCCTCAGCAACCGCTGGATTAACAATTGTTTGATTGTCGAGAATGGATATAAACTCACCGAAAAATTTCATGAGCATTGCGTGCTCTTCAGAATCTATCTTTTTGTCGGCAAGGACTCCTAAAACCATACTTTGGACTTCATCGTAGGGCCAACAGGTTTTTAGGCGCTCATGATCATCAAGCCAAGCCATTAACCCTTTAAGTTCTTCAACTGTAATAACACCATCAGCTCCGATACCAGCCATAATTGCATGCAATTTTTGCATGTCGCTAGTTGCAGTATTGAAGTATTCGTTTGAAGTTAGGCGATCACATAGCCAAACAATATCTTCTTTTTCATCGCTGGTAAGAATGCCATCAGAGATAGCTTGTTCTACAACTGGAAAAAGCTCATTGAAAGGATGTCGATTTGAGCTAATTCTATGGTCAGAAAGCCATGTTTCAAGAAACTCAATTTCAGCATCATTGATCTTATGGTCAATGGATATTCCTTCCAGGAGTCCAATAAGCGAGTTAACGGCTTTATCTAATTCCGCTTTACCCATGAATTTTATATATGAGTCATGATCGCTCACTGATTTCTCCTATTTCTTGACCAGCTAACGCCC
>JAUILX010000049.1 GCA_030433395.1 Chlamydiia bacterium | reverse complement strand
TCCATTGCTGGAGCAATTGGTTCTGGAATTGCAGTTATCACCTATAAACTTTGGTCAACAGGTTTCGCAAATCGAAGTCGCATAAGCCCTGCACCAAAGTCACTTACATAATAAAAAAGGCACTCGCATTGAGATGCCACCAAGACCAACTCAAGAAACATAAGAGCCTTGGCCGGATTCCCAGAACGAACGAACTCTGAGAGGCATACCATGCTTTTCAGCTAAGCGAATAGCTCGAGGTGCAATCACGCCCCCTGAATCACAAAGAGGCAGGGCTTGGGCATAGGTCAGCTGAGTCAAAAGCTTGGCCTTTGGGGATGTTTCTGGGTCAGCATCATAAATCCCTTGGACATCTTTATAGAAAATAATTTCTTTGGCGTCGAGAGCAGCTCCAAGCGCTACAGCACTCGTGTCAGAGCCACCTCGACCAAGGGTTGTGATTTCTTTGTCAGAGCTGACACCCTGAAATCCAGCTACAATCACCACATTGCCCTCATCGAGGTGTTTTTGCACGCGTATGGGCCTTATCTCTAAGATATCAGCCTCTCCATGGCGTGTGCAGGTGATTACGCCAGATTGGCTGCCTGTTAGGCTAAGTGCTTTAACCGAGCGCTTATCCAGGGCCATGGCCAGCAGTGCCATGCTGATGCGCTCTCCGACAGAAATAAGCATATCCTGCTCGCGTTTGGGGGGATCTGGATGAATTGAATGGGCCATAGAAAGAAGATGATCAGTCATGTCCCCCATGGCGCTTACGACAACAACCAGATGCTTAGACTCAACTGCATGTGAGGCGGTAATATCGGCCACGCGCTCAATCTGCTCAATGTTAGCTAAAGCGGCGCCGCCAAATTTCAAAACATAGGTTGTCATAGAGCCTATTGTGACGAAAACACTAATTTAGTGGAAGCCTTGCAATATTGGAAGGGTTGTGGTAGTCTGGTTTCATTAAAGTCTAAATTTATAGGAAACCAAAAACATGTCAAACAATCAAACCCAATACAGCTGGAGCTCAAGCAAAGTCATCGATGATATCGAATTCGATGAAAAAGATGCGGAGCTTTTCAAAAAACTTATAGGATCTGGAGATACAGATGAGGCCTCTGAAGGCGCTCCCCTGATGGTGCCAGGCAACATCTTCACAGGCGAAATCGTCGAGGTCACAAAAGATTTTGTTGTCGTCGATGTAGGCCTAAAGTCTGAAGGACTAATCCCAGCCAGCGAATTCGATCCTAATGAGATCCAATTGGGTGAAAAAGTCGAGGTATTCCTAGACCAAACTGAAGGCTCCGATGGGCAGATCGTCCTATCTAGGGAAAAAGCACGTCGCCAACGCCAGTGGCAGCACATCTTACAAAATTGCGTTGAGGGCTCTATTGTCCGCGGTAAAGTCACTCGAAAAGTCAAGGGCGGCTTGATGGTCGATATTGGCATGGAAGCATTCTTGCCAGGCTCGCAAATCGACAACAAACGCATCAAAAATATCGACGAATTCATCGGTGGCGAGTACGACTTTGTCATCCTTAAAATTAACGAAGAACGCAAGAACATCGTTGTTTCAAGACGCGAACTACTTGAAAAAGAGCGTATCTCTAAGAAAGCTGAACTTCTTGAAACAATCAATGAAGGTGATTTGCGCACTGGCGTCGTCAAAAACATCACAGACTTCGGCGTCTTCTTAGACCTTGATGGTGTTGATGGCCTCTTGCACATCACTGACATGACCTGGAAGCGTATCAAACACCCATCAGAAATGGTGGAAGTTGGCGATGATGTTGAAGTCATCATCTTAAACGTAGACCGTGATAAAGGTAGAGTCGCTTTAGGACTGAAACAAAAAGAAAACAACCCTTGGGAAGAGATCGAAGAACGTTTTCCAATTGGGACACACGTTAAAGGCAAAATTGTAAGCCTTGTTCCTTACGGAGCATTCATTGAAATCGAACCAGGTATTGAAGGACTCATCCACGTTTCTGAAATGTCATGGGTGAAAAACGTAACCGATCCTGCAGAAGTTGTCCAAAAAGGAGACGAAGTAGAAGCACTTGTCCTCAGCATCCAAAAAGAAGAAGGACGCATTTCTCTGGGAATTAAACAACTTGAGAAAAATCCTTGGGAAGATGTTGAAGCAAAATACACACAAGGCAAAGTCGTTAAGGCGCAGGTGCGCAGCTTAACCAACTACGGAGCCTTTGTTGAACTCGAACCAGGTATCGATGGCCTTATTCATATCAGTGATATGAGCTGGACAAAGAAAATTTCTCATCCATCTGAAGTTTTCCAAAAAGGTGATGAAGTTGAAGCTGTTGTGATCTCTGTAGATCGTGAAAGCCAAAAAATCACACTGAGTGTCAAACAACTTGCAGATAATCCTTGGGAAAATATTGATAAAGCTCTGCCAATTGGCTCAGAAGTTAAAGCAAAAATTACAAAAACAACTGCATTTGGCGCCTACGTCGAGCTTGAAAATGGCATGGACGGTTTGATCCACGTGACTGAACTTTCCGATAAGCCATTTAACAAAGTTGAAGATGTTGTCAATATCGACGATGAGGTCACTGCCCGAGTTATCGAAGTTGACCCTGAGCATAAAAAAATCTCGCTTTCAATTAAGTCTCAACTCGCAGGTGCAGATGATGATGAAATCGTCGTAGGCAAACAGAAAAAAGCCACTAAGAAAAAAACTGATGAAAAGGATGAGCAAGCCTAATGGACAGTAAAGATCTCGTTGCAATCTTTGAATACCTCGAGCGTGAAAAAGGCATCAAGCGTGAGCTAGTTGTCGGAGCAATTGAAGAAGCTCTCATGATCGCTGCCCGTAAAAGTGTACAGAGCGCTGGCAACAACATCACCGTGACAATTGACCCAAAAACAGGTGAGATTGAAGTTCTTTCTGAAAAGGAAGTTGTCGAAGTTGTTGACAATGCTGAAGAGCAAATCAGCTTAGCAGATGCTAAGGAGCTAACAACAGAAGCTGAAGTTGGCCAAGTTCTACAAACTGTGATCACGCCTTCAGATTTTGGCCGCGTAGCAGCGCAAGTTGCTCGTCAGGTTATCACTCAGCGCCTACGCTCAGCAGAGCGCGATGTGATTTACGAAGAATACCGCCACCGCGTAGGTGATATCGTATCAGGATCAATTAAACGCATTGGCAAAGGCTCTACACTAGTTGTAGACCTTGGTAAAGTAGAAGCAATCTTGCCTGGACGCTTTTACCCTAAAACGGAAAAACACCACGTCGGCGAACGTGTGACAGCATTGATGCTTGAAGTTCGCGACACCGATATCGGTGGTGCTGAAGTTGTATTGACTCGTTCTCACCCTGAATTTGTCAAAGAGCTCTTTATTCAAGAAGTCCCTGAGCTCTCTGATGGAACAATCGAAGTTAATCGCATTGTTCGCGAAGCTGGCTACCGTACCAAAATGACAGTCACATCAAACAATCCTAGAGTTGACCCGGTCGGCTCTTGTGTCGGCGTTCGCGGAACACGAGTCAAGAACATTATCCGAGAACTTAATAATGAAAAAATCGACATCATTCCTTCAGCTGATGACCCAATCGTTTTGCTTCAACGTGCAATTGATCCTGTAGACATCAAGAAGATTCACGTCGATGAAGAAGAAGGTGTGGTTTCTATTGTCGTCGCTGACGAAGATTACCCCACTATTCTCGGCCGCAAGGGAATGAATATCCGCCTAATTGGCAACCTTATTGAGCGCGAGCTTGAAGTGCAAAAAATGTCTGAATACCAAAAAGCTTCTCGCATTGAGCGCCAACAACTTGCCCTGTCAGAAAACCCTGCGTTAAATCAACCACTTGTGCTCGATGGAATGAGCTCATTTGCATTAGACACATTGGTCGCAGCCGGTTACGCAACCCCTTCGGACCTTTTAAGAGCTGACCCGCTCGAAATTGCAACAAAAGCAGATCTCAGCCCAGAAATGGTTGAATCAATACTTGAACAAGTAGAAAAACGCCTTATAGAGAAGGTAGAAAAACAATAAGTGGCAAAAAACTTGAAACTAAAAATTAAAAACACTCAACTGAGTGCGGCCCTTAAACTCGGAGAAAAGCTGGACAAAAAAAAGCCAGCTGCTAAAAAGACGAGTGAAAAGCCTAAAACACAGGCAAAAACGGCGCCACCAAGCGCTGTTAAGAAAAAGCCCGTAGTCAAAATCAAGCAAAAACAAGTTCCAAAAGAGCCTAAAATTGTTGAAGAGGAAAAACTACCTCCTGTAGAGCAACCTGTCAAAGAAACACCACCGCCTCCTCCAGAACCCGTAGTTGAAGAAAGGCGTCAACTCCAAGTTATTCAAAAAGAGCCAAAGCCATTACCTAAAAAACCATCTGCGCCACCAAGTTCTGATAAACCTGCATTTAAGCCCCCACAAGACAAAAAAAAACCAGCTGCTGCAGCCCCAGCTAAACGTTTTGAGACAATGAGCTCGTTTGATGCGCGTGACCGTGCAGGCCTACGCGTTGGCGAAGAACGCAGGTATGGTCCCAGAAGACGCAAAGGACCTAAACAAAAAACCAATTCGCAACCTGTCATTCGTCCCACTGAGTTACACGTAAAGCTACCCATCAGCGTTAAAGATCTAGCCGCCCAAATGAAAATCAAAGCTGCAGAAATTGTGAGCAAGCTCTTTAAACAAGGCATGGCTGTTATGATTAATGATGAGCTTGATGACGAAACGACAGTGCAACTTATCGGTGAAGAATTTGGCTGCGCAATAAAAATAGACACAAGTGAAGAAGAGCGTCTGCGCATCACAGGAAAAACCATCCAAGAAGAAATTTTAACCACTAATCCCGACACGCTAAAAGCTCGGCCACCAGTAGTAGCCTTCATGGGACACGTCGACCATGGAAAAACATCCTTAATCGACACTATTCGTAAGAGCAATATCACAGCGAAAGAAGCAGGAGCTATTACTCAACACATCGGCGCCTTCCGAGCTTTTACCTCTCACGGTGAAGTGACTATTTTAGACACACCTGGTCACGAAGCCTTTACAGAGATGCGTCAACGTGGAGCTAATGTTACCGACCTAGTTATTTTGGTTGTAGCTGGCGATGAGGGCATGAAACCTCAAACTGACGAAGCTCTATCTCAGGCTCAAGAAGCTGGAGTGCCCGTTGTTGTAGCTATTAACAAATCTGACAAACCCGATTTCAATGCTGATACAGTATATCGTCAACTCTCTGATAGGGACCTTCTTCCCGAAACATGGGGTGGTCAAACACTCACTGTTAACTGCTCTGCACAAACTGGAGAAGGCATTGATCAACTTTTAGAAATGGTGCTGCTACAAGCTGAAATGTTGGAGCTGCATGCAGAGCCAACTGCAAGAGCGCGTGGTTCTATTTTAGAATCAGAGCTATCTCGCGGGTTTGGTCCTATTGCAACGGTTCTAGTTCAAAATGGAATGCTTAAAAAAGGCGACGCACTTGTTATCGACCACTTCTATGGACGCGTTAAAACCATGCACAACGAGTATCAAAAGCCCATTGATCAAGCAGGACCATCTGTGCCCGTCAAAATCACTGGTCTATCTGGAGTTCCTGAAGCAGGATCAGAATTCATTGTTGTTGAAAGCGAAAAAGAAGCACGCAAGCTAAGCGAACAGCGCCTAGCAGGTTTTGAAAGAAAAGCACTTCAAAAACGCACGACAGCTGGATTTGAAGAGTTGATGAAGAGAAAACAACAACTCCAAGAGAAAAAAGTTTTCCCAATTGTGCTTCGCACAGATGTCCAAGGCTCTCTTGAAGCAGTTAAAAAGAGTCTACAAAAAATTCCTCAGACAAAAATTGAGCTCAATATTATTTCTGAGGGAATCGGTCAAATTTCTGAATCAGATGTAGAACTAGCATCTGCTTCAAACGCTCTTATTATCGGTTTTCACACACAAGTTGAAAGCCATGCTGAACCTCAAATTAAAAACAACAAGCTAAAAGTTGAGCTCTACGATATCATCTACCACCTTGTGGATGGAGTCAAAGAAATGATGGTCAACCAACTTGATAAAGTAGCTGAAGAAAAAGAAGTTGGCGAAGCTGAAGTGAAAGCAACTTTCAAATCCTCACAGCATGGAATCATTGCGGGCTGTCAAGTCTCAGACGGAATTATCAAACGTAACCATAACATCAAACAGATTCGAGATGGTCAAATCATCTGGGAAGGCACCATGACATCACTTAAGCGTGTCAACGAAGATGTCAAAGAAGTTGCAAAAGGCTTTGAATGTGGAATTCTACTAAAAGGTCAAGCTGATGTTGCTGCTGGCGATATCTTAAAGAGCTTTGAAACGATTTATCATACTCAAACATTGGAATAAGCTGTGGAGTCCAAGCGCATCAAAAGAGTGAACTCTCTTTTAAAAGAAGTGATCTCTGAAGTCATAAGAAGGGATGTTCAAAACCCCCATATCTCGCAATTTGTAACAATCACAAGCGTAGACACAGCAAAAGACCTTCATCATGCTACAGTTCACGTTAGCGTTATGGGACCTGACCTAGAAAAAAATCAAACCATTGAAGCTTTAAATAATTCAGCAGGTTACATTTCATCACTAGCTTCAAAACAAGTTGTCTTACGCTTTTTTCCCTCACTTAAATTCAAACTCGATACATCCCTCGATGAGCATATGCGCATTGAAGAACTCATCCATGACATCCAACAAAAGCGCGATGAACAACAATCCTCTTAAAACACAGGGTATCTTACTACTCGATAAGCCTGCCGGTAAAACCTCCTTTCATCTGGTGGCGGTTTTAAGGAAGTTATTAGGCGTCCAGAAAATCGGCCATGCAGGCACACTTGACCCCTTTGCTACAGGTGTTATGGTGATGCTCATTGGCAAACCATACACAAGCATGTCAGAAAAACTTCAGTGTCATGACAAAGCTTATCGCGCCACAGTTCACCTCGGGATTGAAACGGACTCTTATGACATTGACGGCGTCATTGTAGCTCAATCTGAAGAGATCCCTACATTATCTGAAATTGAAGAAGCTCTATTAAATTTTCAAGGCAGTATCAATCAGTTACCTCCTATGTTTTCTGCAAAAAAACAAGGTGGTAAAAAGCTTTACGAGCTTGCTCGTGAAGGAAAAACAGTTGA